>NZ_JADBJH010000010.1:0-84515 GCF_014892335.1 Campylobacter sp. 7477a | reverse complement strand
TCCTGACTTTAGTTTAAAGTCGAAGTAAGGTAAGCATTACCCGAAGAGCCTCGTTAGCTCAGTTGGTAGAGCATATCACTCTTAATGATGGGGTCATAGGTTCGAACCCTATACGGGGCACCATTGTTATTTGTTGGCCCATTCGTCTAGCGGTTAGGACACCAGCCTCTCACGTTGGTAACACGAGTTCGAGTCTCGTATGGGTCACCACTTCAAAATTTATAATCCAATTATGCCTAGTAAAAATTAAACATTAAAAAACGAAAGAAAATATAAATTTTTAAAGAGAAGAGAGGAGCTATGCCCCTCTTTGGATTATTTTAGAGTTTGAATATACTCTGCAACAGCTTTTGCATCATCTTCGCTAAGTGGAGTAGCGATAGGTTTCATCATGGCACCCATGCCAAATTTATTAGCTTTGCCGGCTTTGTAGTCTTGCAAAGAAGCAACTATGGCAGCAGCATCTAGCGATGTTAGTGCAGGAACTTTGTTGTTAAACACTTTCTCTGCTTTTGCTCCATGACAGGCGATACATTTTTTATAGATAGTTGCGCCGTCAGCTGCAAACATAGAAGAAGCAAACAAGGCTGCAACGCTTGAAACAATAAGTAATTTTTTCATTTTTTTCCTTTACAAAAATTTATTTGAAAATTATATTATACAAAAGTAAAATTCTAACTTAGTCATAAAACTATATCGGTAAAGCGAAGAAAAGTTTTAGCTTACTTGTCTTCGCATTTGCCAAATTTACAAGCACGCTCGTATAGCTTTCTCGCTTTTGCCTCATTGTTGCTTAGTTTTGCTAATAAAAAACAAGCTTGAGCGTATTCAAATTTGCAACTTTTTGCTAACAGCTCAAGCACTTTTTTGCTATCTTGAGGATTGTTTTTGTGGAGCAATAGGGCTTGGTTATAGCATCCAACTCCATCGTTGTTTTTGCAAGCAAAGTCATATAGTTGCATAGCTTTTTTCTCGTCTATATTTTCATCCACGAGCCCTTGCTCGTAAATTTGTCCTAAATTTGAACAAGCTGTCACAAGCCCGTTGTTGCAAGCTTTTTCATAATAAATTTTAGCATCATTAAAATTTGAAAGCCTGCTAAAATTTACAGCAAGGTTGTTGCATGCGATACTTTGACCGGTTTCGCATTGCGCGATAAGTTTTTCTTGCTCTTGCCTGGCTTTTTCTTCAAATTTTTCCTCTTCGCTTTGCAGATAGCCAAAGCTTATTATCTTTTGCCATGACCAGCAACCGCTAAAAGCAAATGCACAAGCGATTATTAAAGCTAAATTTATGATTTTTTTATTCATTTATCTCGCCTAGTTTTATGCCAAGGCGTTTCATTTGAGGGCAAGCCTTGCTAAAACCTCTAAAACAAGCGACTTTATAAATTTGATACGCTCTTCTTTCGTCTTTTTCTACGCCAAGACCTAGCTCATACATAGCGCCTATGTTTGCACATGATGGGATATCGTTTTTTTTGCAAGCATTTTCGTAGGCGTTCATTGCAAGAGCATAATTCTGTGCTACGATCTCTCCTTTTCGGTATGCATTTGCTAAGTTATAGCAAGATCTAGCGCCTCCTTGGTTGCAACTTGTTCTATAAATTTCTGCTGCGCGCTTAGGATCTTTTTTGACTCCAAGACCATGCTCGTAAAGTATGCCCAAATTCGCACATCCAAGCTCAACACCGCCATTGCAGGCTTTTTCGTAGTATATTGCCGCATTTTCGTATTGTTTTAAAAATTCATAGTTAGCTCCGGCATCATTGCAAGCTGACATTTCTCCTTCGTTGCATTTTGGAACAAGAAGCATTATGGCATTTTGAGAGATCTGCTCTTTGTTTTTGACTATTTTTTGATCTTCGCTTTCTTGCCACTTACTTTCTTGGTCTATTATCTGGCCATCTTTTTGCGGGGAAAATTGTGATATTTGTGAACATCCTGTTAAAAGTATTACTAATAAAAATGGTATAAAATTTTTCATATTTGCTCCTTAAAGTCACTCAAAAAAGATTATTTTAACGCCTTGATTGAGCTTAGATGAGTAAAATTTGTCACTTAGATCGCCAAAAGTTTTGCCCATAAGACAAAACTTGTGTGGCGTATAGTGTTATTCGCGTCCGATGATGTAGTATGTTGTGTCGTTGATCTTTTCAAGTTTTATTTTGTATTTCTCCGCCCAATCAGCGATAATGTCTTCAACGCGTTCTTTTATCTCTGCAATAGTCGCTACGTTTTTTATCTTAAGCCTATCTTCGCTACCACTCATTGCAACAAAACAAAGATGTGGCTTTAAATGATCGTTTAAAGATACGATATTTTGTATATTTACGCCGTCCATGTTGTTAAAAATTCTTTGCATTTGAGCTACTGTAGTTTCGTTGATAGTGTAACCTAGTTGACTTAAAAGCGCGTTATAATCCATTATAATCTCCTTGTTTGTTAAAAATTTATAAACATTATAAGACTTTTAGGATAATATTTGCTAAATTTAAAGGAAAAGTGGTGAAAAAGCTTATATTTGTGTTCGTTTTGACACTGTTTTTATCAGGCTGCGTGTTTAATCAAAAATCAAATTCCGACATTAGCTACGATGATCCGCAAGCTCTAGAGCTCAAAGAGGCATTAATGCTTCATGAAGAGGGTAAATACAAAAAGGCATTTATGCGTTTTGAAGAAAAGGCAAAAGCCGGAAATATCCTTGCAATGTATCAAGTCGGAGTTTATTATAGAGATGGGCTTCATGTGAGTAAAGATCTTTTGCGTGCTATGTTTTGGTTTAAAACAGCGGGAAGATATGGTAATACCAAGGCTTTAAGAAGTGTTGGTTATATGTATGAGTATGGTCTTGGGGTTAATCAAAATTTCAAAAAAGCAAAGGCGTATTACTATGAAGCGTCAAATTTGGGCTCTGCTTTGGCAGATTATGATCTTGGCTTGTTATATCTTAAAACAAACGAGCAAAATGACGCTAAAATATTTCTAAATAGAGCTTGTGCAGGTGGCATAAATGAAGCATGCGAAAAATTTAAAGAGTTGAAATTTTAATCTCAACTCTTTTGGCTAATTAGCACACCTTCTATCATTTTTTTAATATCGCCGTCAAGTATGGCGTCTGTTTGACTATATGCCTCTCCACTTCTTACGTCTTTTACTTGCTGGTAAGGGAAAAGTACGTATGATCGTATCTGATGCCCCCAGCCGATTTCACTTTTTTCCACATTTGCGTTTGCCTCTTGTTGTTTCATGAGCTCAAGCTCGTAAAGGCGTGATTTGAGCATTTTCATAGCGGTTGCACGGTTTTTGTGTTGACTTCTGTCGTTTTGGCACTGCACTACTATGCCAGTAGGCGCGTGTGTTATACGTATGGCGCTTTCGGTTTTGTTTACGTGCTGACCGCCGGCCCCACTTGCACGGTAAGTGTCTATTTTAAGATCTTTTTCATCGATCTCAATCTCTATATCGTCATCTATCTCTGGGCTTACCATGACGCTTGAAAAGCTTGTATGGCGGCGTCCGGCACTATCAAAAGGACTTACTCTAACAAGACGGTGTATACCGTTTTCAGCCTTTAAATAACCAAAGGCATTTTCTCCTTTTACTATGAAGCTAACATCTTTTAGGCCGGCTTCGTCCCCCCCTTGAAAGTCAAGAGTTTCAACCTTAAATCCCTCGCGTTCGCAAAAGCGTAGATACATACGGTATAGCATCGATGCCCAGTCGTTGCTCTCTGTGCCGCCTGCTCCAGGGTGGATAGAGATGATGGCGTTTTTATTATCATCTTCGCCGCTTAGAAGCATTGAAATTTCAAGATTGGTTATCTTGTCTTCTAAATTTGAAGCATCGTCAAATAGTGCGTTTACAGTCTCTTCGTCGCTTTCAGAGTTTGCTAGCTCATAAAGATCTTTTGCGTCATCAACAGCACTTTTTGCACTGTTAAATTTTTCAAGCATATTTGAAATTTTAGTTTTTTCTTTGCCGATAGCAGTAGCATTTGCGATATCTTGCCAGAAATTTTCATCTTGTTCTAAATTTTCTATCTCTTTTAGTCTGGCTTTAATATTTTCTGGTTTTATGATAGCTGAGATGTTTTGAACTTTTGTGTGTAGGGTTTTTAAAAGCTCGGTATATTCGTAATTATCCACATGATTTCCTTGAATTTTTGGCTGATTTTATCCAAAAAAAGCTTATAGTCAAAATTTAATCATGAGTTTAAGAGCATTTTGCTAAAATACAGCCTTAAAAATCATAAAAAAGAAGTATATAATGGAAATTTTAAGAAGCGTAAAAGAGCTACGTGAATTTATAGCCAGTTGTAACGGTGAGATCGGTTTTGTGCCTACGATGGGTGCTTTGCATGAGGGGCATTTGAGTTTGATAAAAAAATGTGTAAGCGAAAACTGTATCAGTATCGTTTCTACATTTGTTAATCCAACTCAATTTTTGCCCGGAGAGGACTTTGAAAGCTATCCTAAAAAGGAAGAGTCAGACATAAAAATGTGCGAACTTTCCGGCGTTAATGCGATCTTTATACCTAATGGGCGAGAGATGTATTTTGAAAATGAACCAAAGATAAAAGCACCTGAAAAATTTGCAAATATCTTAGAGGGTAAAACTCGTCCTGGTCATTTTGACGGAGTTCTTAGAGTGCTTACAAAACTCTTTAATCTAGTCCGTCCAACGCGTGTTTATATGGGTAAAAAAGATGCACAACAAGTCTTAATAGTGCAAAATATGGTAAAAACCATGTTTATAAACACCCAGATAATACCTTGTGAGATCGTAAGAGAAAGCGACGGTTTGGCGCTTTCAAGTAGAAATGTCTACTTGAACGACGAGCAAAAATGCCACGCTTTAAGGCTGTCTCGCTCGCTAATGAATGCTTCAAATTTAATCAAAAAGGGTGAACTAAATGTTAGCGAGATAAAGGCTTGTATGCTAAATACGCTTGAGCCCTTACAGGTTGATTATGTTGCTGTTGTCGATAGAGAATTTAATGAAATTTCAAAGATAGAACTTGATAATGCCATAATCCTTGTTGCAGCCTATGTCGGCAAAACACGTTTGATAGATAATTTGTGGGTTTAAAATGAGCAAACTTTATCTTATATCTCTTGGCTGTAATAAAAATTTAGTTGATTCTGAAATAATGCTTGGTCGTCTTCGCAACTTCGAGCTAACAAATGAAATTTCAGATGCAGACGTGATAATCGTAAATACATGCGGTTTTATCGCTTCGGCAAAAGAGGAGAGTGTGCGCACTATACTTGAGATGGTAGAGGCTAAAAAACAAGGCGCAACGCTTGTTGTAACCGGCTGTTTGATGCAAAGATACCGCGAAGAACTTATGCGTGAACTACCTGAGGTAGATCTTTTTACGGGCGTGGGTGACTATGACAAGATCGATGAAATAATCTTAAAAAAGCAAAATTTATTTAACCCGGACGTGTATCTACAAAGCAACGAAGAACGTGTTATAACTGGCTCAAACTATCATGCGTATATTAAAATCGCTGAAGGCTGTAATCAAAAATGTAGCTTTTGCGCGATACCCACTTTTAAAGGCAAACTTAAGTCAAGAAGTCTTGAAAATATCATAGATGAAGTAAAAAGACTAGTCCAAAAGGGCTACTATGACTTTAGCTTTTTATCTCAAGATAGCAGCTCGTGGATGCGTGATAATGGCGTTAGTGACGGACTTATATCGCTTATTGATGAAGTAGAGAAGATCAATGGTGTTAAAAGCGCTAGAATTTTATACCTTTATCCAAGCACAACAACAATGGCGTTGATCGATAGGATAGTTGCTTCGCCTGTATTTCATAACTATTTTGATATGCCTATACAACATATCAATGATAAAATGCTACGCGTGATGAAACGAGGAAGCGGTGAAGCAAAGGTGCGTGAAATTTTAAGCGCCATGAGATCTGCTCCAAATTCATTTTTAAGAACCGGCGTTATCGTGGGACATCCAGGAGAGAGCGATGAGGACTTTGACTCACTTTGTAAATTTTTAGAAGAGTTTAAATTTGATAGAATTTCAGCATTTGCCTACTCAAGAGAGGAGGATACTGCTGCATTTGATATGGAGCAAATTCCTACTAAAATCATCTCAAAACGACTATCAAAGATAGAAAAGGTTATTAAAAAAACATTAGATGATAGCTTTAGATCACAAATAGGACGCGAGATAATCGCCAGTATAGAAGGTGAAAGTAGCGAGGGTGAGATGTTTTTTGGTGGTAAAATGGATATCTGGGATAAAGATATAGACGGCGAAATTTTAATTAACGAAAGTGATGAGCGTGAGCTTGAAGTTGGTGCTAGGTATCTTTGTGAGGTTACTGACTCTGTTGATAACAAATTAATTGCAAGGGTTATAAAAAGAGCTTAATCCTATGATAAATTTATCAAAAGAGAGTATTGATGCTTTAAAAAACGGTAAAAATTTACTGGCTTTTTCTCATGGTGTCGATAGTTCGGCACTTTTTTATCTGCTAAATGATGCTGTAGTTGAGTTTGATATCGCTATTGTAGACTATAATGTAAGAGCGCAAAGCAAAGACGAAGTAAGAAGTGCAAAAGCTCTTGCAAAAAACTTTAAAAAAAAGATCTTCACTCTTAGCGTTAAGCTTGAAGGCGGGAATTTTGAAGCCAAGGCAAGAGAAATAAGGTATGAATTTTTTAAGAAAATTTTTCTTGAACACGGATATAAAAATTTAATCTTAGCCCATCAGCTTGATGACCGCTTGGAGTGGTTTATGATGCAGCTTTCACGAGGCGCCGGACTTTTGCAGATGTTAGGTATGAATGAGCATGAAAGCAGGGAGTGGTGTGAAATTTATAGACCGCTCATTGGCATAAGTAAGGCTGAAATTTTAGCGTATCTAAAAGAGGGAAAATTAGTTTACTTTGTCGATGAGAGTAATGTCGATGAAAAATTTAAGCGAAATTTTATACGGGCTAAATTTGCAACAGAATTTTTGGCAAATTTCAAAGAGGGCGTAGCTAGAAGTTTTAAAATTTTAGAAGCCGAACGCGCTAAATTTGAGCCTAAGATAAGTAAAATTTCACAAGATCTTTATAGTGTTAAATACGACGAAAACACACTAAACGGCATTGATAGGGTAGCTAAAACTTTAGGTGTTGTGATGAGCGAGGCTCAGCGCTTAGAGTGCAAAAGGTGCCTAAAAGGTGGCTGTGTTATCTCGGGACGTATAGCGGTTGGTTTATACAAAGACGAAAGTGTTTTGATTGCACCGTTTGTAAAAACTAAAATGGATAAGGATTTTAAGGAAAAGTGCCGAATTCTTGGTATGCCGGCGCAAATTCGAGGCTATTTATTTAGTGCTGGCATAAATTTAGTGGAGTTAAGGTTTTAGACCATAAACACGTATATTAAAGATAGTGTGGATCTTGTCTCCATCGCCTTTCATATTGATCGGAAATTCGGCTCTAATTATGCTTTCGTATTTGCTAAGTGCATCTAAAAAATCATAAAATTTCTGCGGTGTTTTAACTGAGGTCGTGACATTTAGTTGATAGAGGAAAAAGCTTTCATCGGGATTAGTTTCTTCGGCTTCACTCAAGCTTACTTCGTTAAAAAAAGTAGAGGCGAAATTTATAAATTTCTGTTTGTCAAATTTTGCGTCATAAGAGGAGATGATAAATTCGTTTTTCTCCTTTAGGCTTTCAAGTGCCGCGATTTTACCGTCGTATGTTTGCTTGACCTTTGAATATGATGACATTTGAGAGCGATTTTCTCTACTTAGCTCTTTAAATTCTTTGATATTTGGCACGATAAATGCAAATATCATCACAAAGCAGATAACTATAAATATCAAAATATAAAGTAAAAGCTTGACTACGTCTATCTTTTCAAGGCTTGTGTCGCGTCTTTTACTCATTGTATCCCTCGGAGTTATCTATTTTGTTTGTGCTAATAAATCCATACCAGCCGTTTTTGGTTTGATAAAAGCTTGTGTTTGAAGTGGTAAATATTGATTTTAGCGGGGTTGCCAAAAGCTGGTTAAATACGTCTTTTGTTGGTGTGGTGCCTCGTATTATTAGTGAGTTTTTTTGCATCAATACCTCTTCAAGTGTAATGCTGTCAGGAACTAGATCGAAAAGATTATGTAGGCTTTTTTTAAGTAAAGTGTTCGAGGTGTAAATATCAGTTGCAGCAGAAATTCTTGTAGTTAATGTCGCCCAAACCTCATCTGCATGGACTATTTTTTCGCTTAAGCTTGTTTGCTCGGCAAATAAGTCTTTGGTGTTTGTGGCAAGCGAGTAGTTTTTATATATGATAAGTAAATTTACTAGCAAAAGAACGAAGAAAACAGAGCCGATAAGTGTTAGCCAAAGTTTGCTAAATAGGCTTAAAATCGGTCTCGGTTCAGGCGTAATAAAGCTAAAAGTCATAGTTTTATCTCCTCATACATAAGCTCGTTCATGATCTCAAGAGTATTTATAGGATAGACCGATGTCTCAACCAGTAGTTCTGACTCAAGGTATTGCAGGAATGTCGCGCTAGTTTTTGTGTTGTCAAATACAATTATTTGCTCGATAAAATCAGCGTCATAAAGCGGGTTGTTGTAAAATTCTTTAATGGCTGAAAGGATATATTCAAAAGTGTTCATGTCGCGTCCAAATAACGCAACGGACTTTTCTACATCTTGTGAAACCGGCATATTTAGGTCATATCCTAAGTCTTCAAAACCTTGAAATTTATCATCACCTAAAAGATCGTCAAGACTTTGAAAATCATCTATCGAGCTTGCCTCGCTCTCTTCTTTAACGATTAGGTTGTCAATATCCGTAATGTCTTCTAACTCAAGCTTTTGCTCGGTGAAATTTGTATCACCGCTTGGCTGGTTTTCGTTTATGATCGAAAACGTAGAAAGTCTCATTTTTTTATCTTTAAATATAGACAGTGTGACGGATTTTTCATGGTTATACACACAAAGCGTCGTTTTTTCAGGGATTTGGCGTTTTAAAAGCTCATGAAAAAGTAGGGCGATAGGCGAATATATAAGATCAACGCTATCTCTTCCAAATGTGTTTTTGGCTCTTCTAACGGCCAGCATATCAGCATAAATGCTCCATTCATTTTGCATTTTTATGCTTACAAGTCCGTCGGAATTTATATGAAATTTATTATATTCTTCCTCTTTGATGGTAGGAAGTGCCCCTTGGTATGGGCTATTAAAAAATAAAGATATGTATATATTAGAGTAGTTTTTCTCTTGTCTTTGTATGAAGTCAAGAACCTTTTGGTCTATGTCTTCGGGGTTTATGTCTGTAAATTTTGCGTTTATAGTGTTTATGACCTCTTTATTTTTAACGACACGTCCGTAAAATATGCACTCTGAATCCTCAATAAGAACGCTTAAAAATAAATTTGAAAACATACCGCGAATAGAAAACGACATACTTCTCCTAAAATCATAACTTATATAATGGTATCTAAAAACGTATTAAATAAGATTAAAAAAGCTCTTTTTTTAACTTTTCAAAATTCTCTTTCGTCTTTTTGGCTTCATCTTTTAAAGCGTCGTCGATAAGTATGCTGTTTTTTAAAAAGGCGTACTGCTCTATCATGATATCGCATATTAATTTTATACGCTCCTTGTCGCTGTTGCTGACCTCTCCTTGGCTGATGTTTTCGATCATTTTTATGTATTTTTTACCGTCGTTTATGTAGTTTGTAAATTCGAGAGAAATTTTACTTTGGTTAAGCAAGGTGTTTGCCATTTTGTTGTAGATATCAAGTTTTATAGCCTCTTCGCTTAGCTCAAGTGACTTTTGAAAATTGCCTATCTCATAATAAAATTTAGCCTTAAAGCTTAGCTGATATGATGTGTTTGTTTCGAAAAATAGCCAAGCAAAAAATATTATCAGTATTGCCAAGATAGCAGCTGTTGAGCGTGATTTTTTCATGTTTTACCTGTTTTTATTGGCGTTTTTAACCCACCATACTTTTAAATTTGCAACAAAATCGCTTTTATTTTCCTCGACGCTTTTGCCGCCGTCTTTTTGTGAAGCTTTCCATAAATTTTCTTGTATAAGCTCTTTTGCGTCATCTAGTTCTAAGCCATCAACTTTAAAAGGAGCGGAAAGGCTGAAATTTATAGTTGAAAATGGTTTTGGTATTATCATTTTATCCCAGCTTTTAAGTTGCCAGAATTTATCGGCTTCATAGTTTAGGACATAAATTTCAGAATTTGTTTTTTGTGCGATAACTACGGCGCCATCAGCGATGCTGTGTCTTGGTCCTCTTGGTCCATCTGGCGTAATGATGACATCAACCCCGCTTTTTATCTCTTTTAACGCGGTAATAAGTGCTTTTGCTCCGCCTTTTGAGCTGCTTCCTCGTATGGTATCGATACCAAAAAATTTAATTATCCTTGCAATAATCTCGCCATCTTTGTGGTCGCTGATTATAACTTTCCCGTGTTTTTGTTTGTTAAAATCTTTTGTCCAAAATTTTAAATACGCAAAGCTCATCATGGCTAGTCGCCCATGCCAAAACACAACAACGCAACCGTGCTTTGGAAGTCTTGTGTCGGTATATGTTTTTTTGCAGGTTAAAAAGATAATGCGCATGAGCAGGTAAATGGCCCATACGCTAAAATTTATAAATATACTTTTTTTGGCTCTACTCCACAAGTTCGCCATAAAGCACCATTCTTTTTGGATTAGTTATGCGCACTTTTAGTGTCTTGCCAAGCAGCTCTTCACTCCCTTGGACTTGAACTAAAAAGTTGTTAAAGCTTCGTCCTGCTACGGCTCCGTTTGCTCTAAGCTCTTCAAAATAAACGTCAAAAATTTTACCGTTTTGCTTTGCTACTATTTCATCTAAAATTTCATTATGACGACTTTGAAGTCTTGTTAGGCGTTGCGAGGCTATATCGTCTGGAATTTGGTTTGTAAATTCAGCTGCTTTCGTAAGCGGACGAGGCGAGTATTTAAAGCTAAAAACTTGCTCAAACCTAACTTTTTCAAGCACATCCATGGTGTCTTGAAATTCTGTATCTGTCTCGCCAGGAAAAGCCACGATGATATCCGTGCTAATGCTTACATCAGGGCAAAGTTCGCGAAGTTTTAAGGCACGGTCCAAAAACCACTCTTTGGTATATCCGCGCTTCATTTCACAAAGCACTTTTGTGTTTCCGCTTTGAAGCGGCATGTGCATGGATTTGCAAATTTTTGGGTTGTTTGCAAAAACATTTAAAAATTTATCATCCATGTGAAGTGGATGCGGGCTTGTAAATCGTATGCGCTCGATGCCATCAATCTCGCTTAGTCGTTCAAGCAAGTCGCTAAAATCAATCTTTTCATGTGCACTTGAAAAACGTTTACCGTAATTATTTACATTTTGACCAAGTAAAAATATCTCTTTTGCGCCTCTGTCGGCTGCCTTTTGGGCTTCTAAAAGTATTAAATTTAAAGGTATGCTTATCTCATCGCCACGCGTGTGCGGAACTATACAGTAAGTGCATTTTTTATCACAGCCTATTGATATATTTATGTATGATTTAAACGGCGATCCGCGAAATTCACCAAAGGCATAGTCGCTCTCATCGTAGTTTATATCGGTGCTAATAAATTTTGGAGTTTTGACGGCAGTTGAAATTTTACTGACGTTTCTAGCTCCTAAAACAAAATCAACATATGGCGCACGTTTAAAAATTTCACTACCCAAATGACTTGCCGTGCAGCCACAAACGCCTATTTTGGCACCTGGTTTTTTTGCCTTTTCAAATGCTCCGACCTCGCTAAAAAGTTTATGTACCGGTTTTTCACGAACAGAACAAGTATTTATAAGGATCAAATCCGCCTCACCCATATCTTCGGTTAAAGTGTAATTGTCTTTTTGGCTAAGCTCAGCGATAATATGCTCACTATCGCGAACATTCATCGCACAGCCTAGCGTTTGTATGAAAAGCTTTTTACTCATTATAAGATATGAACTTCATACATGTAGTCGTTGTCGTCAAGACCGTATTTAACGCTTCTATGATAGACGCTTAGTCCTTTTTCTTCAAAGTATTCAACTAGCTCGATCAGCTGTTTGTGACTGTTTTCTTTATCAAAATAAAAAATTTTTTGTCCGTCTTTGTTTACGGCAGCTTCGATTTTATCAAGTGAGATCGTTTTTGGTTTTGTATCAATCTCGGTTCTAGCGAGTTTTAGCTCCATTTTTTATCCTTGCTTGTAATTTTTGAATTTGTAAGTATATCAAATCGCTAATAAAAAGCACATTAAACTTTTTATTAGTAAGAAAACTATATAATGTCAAAACTTCTAAAGTTAAATCCCCTAAAAATACAAAATATGGAGCAAAAATGGAGAGAATATCGGACATCATAGAGTCTATTGCAAATGAAAAAGGGCTTGATATAGAGGATGTAAAAGAGCGTGTTAAACGAGCCATTGTCAATACCGCTAGACATGTATACGGAGAGCATTATGAATACGATGTTGTTATCGACGCAAATAAAACTTTAAAACTTTATCAGAAAATTTTAATACTTTCAAACGATGATGAGCGTTTGAGCGAAGATAACGAGTACTTTATAAGCGTAAAAGATGCGAAAAATATCGATTCGAGTGTAGAGATCGGCGATGAACTTACTTATGAGTTGAGTCTTGATAACCTTGGCAGAACGGCGGCTCAAACATTACATAAAGAGCTTGAATTTCATATACAACGTCTTGTTGAAGAGAAAATTTTTCAAAAATACGAAGAACTTGTTGGGCATGTTGTTTTTGGAACTGTTGTTCGTGTTGATGAGCAAGAAAACACTTTTGTGGAGATAGACGAGCTTCGAGCGGTGTTGCCTAGAAAATACCGTATAAAAGGGGAGAAATTTAAAGTGGGTGATGTAGTTAAAGCTGTTATCCGAAAGGTTTATACCGATAAAAGTCTTGGCATAAAAGTAGAGCTAAGCAGAACTTCGCCTAAATTTTTAGAAGCTCTTTTAGCGGCTGAGGTGCCTGAGATAAAAGATGGCGGTATAATCATCCAATCAAGCGCTAGAATTCCAGGAGAGCGTGCTAAAATCGCGCTTCTTAGCGTTTCTCCAAATATCGATCCTATCGGAGCGACTGTTGGAACAAAAGGCGTTAGGATAAATGCCGTAAGCAAAGAGCTAAAAAATGAAAATATCGATGTTGTTGAGTATTCGGCTGAGCCTGTGATATTTATCACTCGCGCCATGAGTCCTGCTATTATAAGTTCTGTAAAAATAGACGGAAACAAAGCTATCGTGAGTTTAGTTAGCGAACAAAAAAGCAAGGCGATAGGCAAGTCAGGCATAAACATACGACTAGCAAGCATGCTTACAGGATATGAGATAGAGCTTAACGAGATAGGCGGTTCTGCAAAGACAAGCGGCTCTGAAAATAGTGAATTTACAAGAGATTTAAGATCGCTTTTTGGAGAAGACTGAAATTTCAGTATAAAATAATCGCGGCAAGTTTGTGCTTGCCGCTTTTTAAGGCGATTAAAATTTAATCATTTAAAATCGCAAGTAGTTCTTTGTTATTTTTTGTTTTTAACATTTTTGCGTATAAAAATTTAAGCGCTTCGACATCATCCATAGATGCGATAGCTGTTCTAATAGCCCAAATTTTTTGTAACTCATCAGGTTTTTGAAGAAGCTCTTCTTTTCTTGTGCCTGATTTAAGCACACTAATTGCCGGATAAATTCTGCGATCGGAAATATTTCTATCAAGTACAACCTCGCTGTTGCCGGTGCCTTTAAATTCTTCAAATATAACTTCATCCATGCGCGAACCTGTGTCGATAAGTGCGGTTGCGATGATAGTAAGGCTACCACCGTGCTCGATATTCCTAGCTGCACCAAAGAAGCGCTTTGGTTTATGAAGTGCGTTAGCATCCACACCACCCGTTAGCACCTTGCCACTTGGTGGAGTTACTGTGTTGTAAGCACGTGCTAGACGAGTGATACTGTCAAGAAGAATGATGACGTCCTTTCCCATCTCGACTAGACGCTTTGCCTTTTCTATAACAAGCTCTGCAACGCGCACGTGATTAAGCGCCGGTAGGTCAAAAGTCGAGCTAAATACTTCGCCTTTAACACAGCGTTGCATATCGGTAACCTCCTCAGGACGTTCATCGACTAAAAGCACCATCAAATGAGCCTCTGGGTGATTTTTAGCTATGCCGTGAGCAAGCTCTTTCATGAGTTCTGTTTTACCGCTTCTTGGAGGAGCGACGATAAGGCCACGCTGACCTTTGCCTATAGGAGTAAAAAGGTCAAGCACGCGTCCTGTTAGATGCATCGGATCGTATTCTAGTTTTATCTTTTCGGTTGGGAAAAGCGGTGTGAGGTTGTCAAAAAGAGGACGTTCTTTTGCCTCGACTAAAGGCATATAATTTATGGCTTCGATCTTTAAAAGTGCGTAGTATTTCTCTTGATCTTTTGGCTCTCTAACTTGTCCCGTAACGATATCACCTACACGTAGCGCGAATTTGCGAATTTGCGAATTTGAAACATAAGCGTCATTTGAACTGTCGCTTAAGTTTGCGTCAACGGAACGCAAGAAGCCGTAACCTTCGTTTGTAACCTCTAAAATTCCTGTAAATAGTATAAAACCGCCCTGTTTTGTCTGTGTTTTTAAAATTTCAAATATCAAATCTTGACGGCGAAATTCTCGAGGGTTTTCAACACCGACGACATTTGCTATCTGGACTAAATTTTCTAAGTCAAGCGCTCTTAGGTCTTCTATCTTGTGTCCATCAACCGGGGTATGTGTGCGTGAGTTTGTGTGTTTTTTTGTAGCCTTGTTTTCTTTTTGGCTCTGAGCTTCTTGCTCTTTTTCGTTATTTTCCATTAATCCTCTTTTAAATTTGCATAAATAATGTAGAAATTTGGGTCTTCAAATGTAGTGTTTGAAAAGTGTCATTTTATAGAATTTTTGCTTTCTTGTCAATAAAATTTACACTTTTTGATATAATTTGGATTTTGTTTTAAGGGTAGAAAATGATGAATTTTAAAGACGGTCTTAGAGAAAAGATCATTATAAAAACGGCTGTTTTAGGTATTGTCGTTAATGTTTTTTTAGCTGGTATAAAAATTTTAATCGCTCTTGCTTCAAATTCGGTTGCTATCATTTCAGATGCGATAAATAACTTAAGTGATGCATTTTCAAGCGTTATAACGATATTTGGCTCAAAGCTTTCGCTAAAAAAGCCTGATGAAAACCACCCTTATGGATACGGTAGAACTGAATACATCGGCGGCCTTATCGTTTCGGTAGTTGTCTTAATGCTTGGTTTGCAGTTTTTTAAAAACTCGGTTGAGGTTATAATAGAGCCTCAAAAGACAAGCTTTGAAGCTGGCGCGCTTTGGTTTTTACTATTTGCTATTTTTGTAAAAGTATTAATCGCAAAGCATTATAAAAAAGTAGGCGAAAACACAAAATCAATCTCGCTAAAAGCAGTTGGAGCGGAAGCTTTTGGTGATGCGATGATATCTTGTATCATACTGATTTCGGCACTTCTTTCGTATTTTTATGAAATTTTTATAGACGGTTACGCCGGTGTTGTCGCATCGGTTTTTATCATCTATAATGGTGTGATCTTGATAAAAGAGACATTTGACAAGATAATCGGTGTTAGGGTCGAAAAAGAGGTTAGCGATACGATCTATCAGGCGGTTTTAGAGTGCGAGATAGTACAAGGCGCTTATGACTTGATACTCCATAACTATGGTGTTGAGCGTTATGTAGGGTCTATAAATGTTGAGGTTGACGAGCATTTAAAACTACCGCTTGTTTCACAGCGTTTAAATGAGCTTCAAGTTGAGATTTACGATAAATATCGTGTGTATCTTGTTTTTGGAATTTATAGCGTAAATTTAGGCCAAAATAGTGCAAAAGAGTGCATCAAAAACGCACTTTTGGATATAAAAAGTGTTTTAAATATCCATGCGTTTTTTATAAATTTAAAGCAAAAAAGAATTAGATTTGACGTGACGGTTGATTTTAAAGAGCCGGATATAGCGGGACTTAGGGCTAAGATAGAAGAGAGGGTTGCTAAGCGTTTTGAGGGCTTTGAAATTTTTATCGTTATAGATAGGGAATTTAGCTAAAATTCGATTTTGATATGGAAGAAATTTAGTGTTTTTGTCTTTAAATTTCTTCCGTTTGTTTTTATAAAAAATTTAATGCTCGCTTTTTAAACCAGCTCCGCAAAGCGAGATGATGCTATCTCCTTGAAGGCGGTTTGTTTTGATGTATTGCTCATAAGCGGCATAAATGGCAGCTGTCGTATGCTCGACATAAAAACCTTTTTTAGCAAGATCTTGTCTTGTTGGGATGATCGCATTTTCAGGTATCGTTATAACTTCGCGTTCGCCTTGATAAGTGCTTGCTAAAATTTCTTTACCTCTCATGGGCTTTCCTATGGCGATACCTTCGGCTTGGGTAGGCTTTGGAATAACGTTTAGAGGCTTATCTTTGGCTTTAAAAAACGGAGCGCAGTTTTCACTTTGAACGATGAAAATTTTAGGTAGTTTTTGTATAAGCCCTGCTTCAAAAAGTTCGGTAAGCGCAATCTCACAGCCTATTAGTAGTGTTCCGTTACCAACTGGTAAAAAGAAGTTATCAGGCACCCTGCCTAGTTGTTCAAAAATTTCATAGACGTAAGTTTTAGTACCTTGGTAAAATAGTGGATTATAAACATGGTTAGCGTAGTAAATTCCCTCTTCAAGCGCTTTTTTACGGCATGCGTCGGCTGTTTCATCTCTTGTCCCGTCAAAAACTGTAGCCGTTGCGCCAAAGGCTTTTATCATGTTTATCTTCTTCTCGCTTGTGCCTTTTGGAACAAAAATTTCACACTCTATGCCGGCTCTAGCGCAGTATGCGGCGACTGAGTTGCCGGCGTTTCCGCTACTATCTTGAAGGACTTTTTTAACACCTATGCTTTTACAAAGCCATATCAGCATAACGGCTCCGCGATCTTTAAAAGATAGTGTAGGCATGGCATAATCAAGTTTAAAATAAAGCTTGTCATCAAAATTTACGGTCGCACTCATGCCCTCGCCAAGAGTTACTTCGCGCCAAATTTCATTTTGGATAGGGAAAAATTTACGGTAGCGAAAGAGGCTAAATTCGTTTTTGTCGATCAGATCTAGTGAAAATTTTGGAGCTTTAAAGTCAAGATCGTAAAGCCCACCGCATTCGCAAGTATAGTTTAGGGTTTGCAAAGATGCCGTTTTACCGCATTCGTAACATTTAAAATTTGACATGTTTTTCCTTTGTGTTGGGTTTATCTCATTGCCACTTGAGCTTCTATCTCTACCAAACAACCAAAATGTAAGGTCGACGTAGGCACGACTACGCGAGCGGGTTTGTGCTCGCCAAAGAATTTCGCATACTCGTCATCTATCTCATCCCAAAATTCAACATTTGGAGTGTAGACCCTGCACATGATGATATTTTCTTTTTTAGCGTTTGCTAGGTCTAAGACGGCTTGTAAGTTTTTAAGCGCTTGTTGTGTATGCTCTCTAACTCCACCATTTGGTAGTTTCATGGTCACCGGATCTATGCTTAGTTGTCCTGAAACGTAAAGTATGTCGCCGTGCAGCACTGCAGGGGAGTAGTGAGCTTTGCGTGTTTTAGAAAGTTGTGTTTGAAAAATTTCCATAAAAACTCCTTAAAAATTTTATCTAATTTTACTCGTAACGGTATTTAAAGGAGCTTAAGCAAAAGGGCGAAAATTTCGCTCTAAATTTATCATAATAGTCCTATAAAAGCTTCAAGTCGTGTGCGAATTTGTCCTACATCTTGTTTTGAGTAATCAGTCTCTAAGCTCATGTAGTTTGCACCGACTTCTTTGCTTGCGATTTTGATTTTATTTGTTTCTATCGCGTATGTGTGACAATCGCTTAAAACAACGTCTATGACACCATTTACTTCGTACTCTTTTACCATGGATTTGATGATCTCACCTCTGTCGTTGTTTTGATACATTACCGAGCATGGGATTTTTAGATAGCGTTTGGCGATATTTTCTATCAAGTCGCCATCGGTTTGGATTAAGTTTTTATAGTTTTTAGTTCCCGTGCAGTTTTCAAATGCAACCACGTCTGCACCTAGATCTTCGATTTGTTTGATTATCTTTTCATATATACCACCGCTTGGACAGCCTGTGATTAAGATACGTTTTTTGTGTTCTTTTGGTGGCGTGCTCTCTTTTATAGCATCTATGAAAGAGCGAAGCGTGGAGATTTTTTCTTGTTTATCGTAGATAAAGTCGCTTGCAAATAAAATTTGATGTATCTCGCTGCCTTTTATCGGGCTTGGGTTCGCCTTACTAAGATCCATAAGTTCGCACATTATCTCACGCTCTTGGTTATAAATTTTTATCGCTTCAAGCAGCGCTTCATCGGTGATTTTGGTTTTAAATTTATTCTCTATAAATTCTTTAAATTCCGCTATCTCTTTGCTCCAAAGCTTTAGACTTTTTTTGTTTGTCATATTTGGAAGTTCCATGACATAGACATCTTTGTGATTTGCAAGCAGCTCATACATCTTCTTTTTGCCATCACAGGTTGTTTCACCGACAACTAGATCGCTTGCGTTCATGTAGGGGCATTTTTTGGTTAATGCATATCCGTAACTCGCCTTAATAAGAGGGCAAAGGTTGCGAGGAAGCTCTTTTTGAGCCGCATCCATCGGACTTTCATCGTAAGCACAAAGGCTTATAGGTATTGCCCTTGCGGCATATATTATCTCCTTTGGTGCGTAGGTGCAAAAATTCCCTACGATCTTCTTGCCTTGAGCTTTGATGTCTTGAAGAGCCATTGCATTACGCTTTTTTAAAGCGTCAAATTCCATTCTCATTGTTTTTCTCCTTTGATCTTCTTGCGCCGATGAGAGCAGCTCCCATCGCACCGCAAAATATTGCATTTTTATCAGTGAAAATCTCTTTACCAAGATGATTTGAGAGCAAATTTTTAAACAGTTCTACGTTACTTAGTTCTCCGCTTAAAAAGTATCTTTCATTCTCAAGTTTTTTTATGAGCGAAGCAACTTTTTGTGTCGAAGAGTCAATAATGGCATATGCTATTTGTGTTTTTTCAACGCCGTTTGATATGAGAGAGATTATCTCAGACTCTGCAAAAAACCGTGCAAGTTGAGCTGATTTTGATATTTAAATTTTGCTGTGCGGTTTTGTAAAGTTGGGTTAGTTCTAGCCCTAGGCGATTTGCCATAACTTCTAAAAATTTACCCGTTCCCGCAGAGCATTTGTCATTCATGATAAAGTCTTCAGGCTTTGAAGAGACCATTTTTATCGCCTTTGTGTCTTGCCCTCCTACGTCTATAACCGTGCAGTCATACGGGTATAAAAAATCCGCTCCAAGTCCGTGACATAAAATTTCAGTTGTTGTGAAATTTGCGTATTTCACACTTACTCTGCCATACCCTGTTGCCGTTATAAAATTTGGAATATAGTCTTTTTGATTTAAAATTTCATAAATTTCATCCGCAACATTTACGGCACTAAAGCCTGTAGGACGTAAAAATAGATCGATAAATTCATTTTTATCCGCGTCTAATACAGCCACTTTTGTTGAGGTTGAACCTATGTCGATACCGATAAAATACATAAAATTTGCCTAGTATAAAAGTGTCTCTAAACTTAGAGATTACATAATTTTATCAAATAAAATCAAAATTACAGCTTAATATTTATAGCACAAATTTATATAATTTAAGAGAAATTTCCGTATAATAATTTAATCTAAATATGAAAGAAAAATGTAATTCATGCCAAAATTTAAATGCTCGCATTGTAGGCTAAGCTTTGACGATGATTGTGCGATAGTAAATCAAAATGGAGAAAAATTTTGTTGCACGGGTTGCGCTAATGTCTATGAAATTTTACACAATGGCGGATTTGACGAGTTTTACTCTCGGCTTGGAACAAACACCCTAAGTCCGCAAAATACCCAAAATAGCACCACTCAAAGTATACAAAGCTTATATGATGAGTATGTAAAAGATGAAAACGGCTTTAAAAAGATAAGTTTAGTGATAGAGGGAATTCACTGCTCGGCTTGTATCTGGCTAAACGAAAAGGTATTTTTTTCTACAAAGGGTGTCGTTGAGGCTAGTATAAATTCAACAAATAACAAAGCTGTCGTTATCTGGGATGAAGAGCAAGTCGGTTTGGCTGAAATTTTAAATGCCATAAGTGCCGTGGGATATAGAGCATATGCGTATGATGCAGGGCAAGAAGAGCTTAGAATGTCGGCAAAAAGGCGTGATTTTTATATAAAGCTACTTGTCGGAGTGTTTTGCGTGATGAACATCATGTGGATAGCCATAGCCCAGTATGCCGGGTATTTTACGGGTATCGACAAAAATGTTAGAGATATTTTAAATTTTGCCGAGTTTATACTTGCTACTCCTGTGCTGTTTTATACGGGATCGGCGTTTTTTTCAGGGGCAAAAATAGCTTTAAAAACAAGAACGCCAAACATGGATCTGCTTGTGGTTACCGGAGCGACTTTAGCGTATAGCTATTCGGTGTATTCGATGTTTTCGCGCGTTGGAGAGGTGTATTTTGACTCTGTCGCGATGATAATCACCTTTGTTTTTATCGGTAAATTTTTAGAAATTTTAAGTAAAAAACGGGCAAACGATACTCTTGATGGGCTAAATTTATTATCTTTAAGCGAAGTTAGCGTAGCAAAAGATGGTGCTGTGACTAGTAAAAACATTAAGGATGTTAAAGTTGGTGAAACCATCGTGCTAAAAGCAGGGGACAAAGCACTTATAGACGGTGTCGTGACTAGCGGAGAGGCTAGCTTTGATCTTTCAAGCCTTAGCGGAGAGAGTTTGCCTGTGTTTTTGGGTGTAAATGATGAGTTAAAAAGCGGCTCGATATGTCTTGACGGAGTAGTTTATTACAGGGCAAATGCCAGTTTTGAAAACTCGCTTTTAAATAAAATTATATCGATGCTTGAAAATGCAACAATTAAAAAACCACGCATAGAGCAGCTCGCAAATGAAATTTCATCTAAATTTTCGCTTGTGATCTTAAGTATCGCATTGCTTACGTTTGGGTATTATTTTTATGCGGCATGGTTTGAAAAAGCTATCGTCATCGCCATATCTGTTATCGTCATCGCTTGCCCTTGCGCTCTTGCTTTAGCAACTCCGGTGGCGACTTTAAGCGCGCTTGGGACAGGGCTTAGAAGAGGAGTTTTATTTAAAGAGGCTAAATTTATAGAGAGCTTGGCAAAGTGTGATACGGTTGTTTTTGATAAAACAGGAACTCTTACGAAGGCAAATTTGACAGTTAGTGAATTTGCTAAATTTAAAGATATAGATGACGGGCTAATACTTTCTATCGCTTTAGCTTCAAAACATCCCGTAAGTGTTGCTGTAGCAACCTATCTAAAAGAAGCAAAAAGCGTTAATATAACAAATGTAAAAGAGATCGCAGCAAAGGGCGTAATGGCTGAGTTTGAGGGCAGAAATTTACTTGGCGGAAGTGCTAGGTTTATGCGTGAAAATTCGCTCACCTTACAAGATGATAATGCAGGGTATTTTGTGGCTTATGATGGCGAGCTTGTGGCTAAATTTGTATTAAAAGATGAGCTAAAAAGTGGCGTGAAAGAGTGCGTGCAAAGCCTAAAAAAATTAGGCATAAGCGCCTACGTGCTTAGCGGTGATAATGAAAAAAACGTCAAAAAGGTAGTAGACGAACTTAAACTTAAATACAAGGCAAATGCGCTTCCTGATGAAAAGGCCAAATTCGTAGCAAAGCTTGTAGAAGACGGCAAAAGAGTTGTTTTTGTAGGAGATGGTATAAACGACAGTCTCGCTATGAGTAAAGCCCAAGTTGGAGTTTGCATGGGCAGTGGTGCTGATATAAGCTTGGAAAGAAGCGATGTCGCACTTTTAAACGACGATATAACAGCCTTTGGCGACAGCATGGTCTTGGCAAAAAGAACATTTAGGACGATAAAGCAAAATTTAGCCTTTAGCCTTTGTTATAACGCTTTAACCGTGCCTTTGGCGGTTATGGGATATGTTATACCGCTGTTTGCCGCACTTTCTATGTCGCTTAGCTCGATAGTCGTGATATTAAATTCACTAAGGATAAAATCAACTTTTAAGGCAAAAAATGGATGATTTGGTTTTAGCGATAATGCTTGGAATTTCTATTTTAATAGGGGCATGCGGGCTTTTTGGCGTTATTTGGGGGATTAAAAATCATCAATTTGAGGACTATCGTAAATTTCTTGATGGGGCAAGCTTTGATGGAGAGGATGCTTTAAATGATGCCTATGAGCTTGAAAAGCGAAAGAAAGAAGCGATAAAAAAACGCAAGGAAAAAAGCTATGGGTCATCTTAGTGAAGATAGGCAAAACATCTTTAAAAATTTAAATTTCTCATCAAAATTTGAGATAGTAGACGAATTTTTTAAAAATGAAAAAATACGAGTTGAACGAATTTTATCAAGCGGGCAAACTACAAAATGGCAAGATAATGACGAGGACGAGTGGGTTTGTTTGCTTGATGGCGAAGCTAAGATTAGATATGAAAACGGCGATAAAATTTCACTAAATAGAGGCGATACGCTTTTTATCAAAGCGCATACAAAGCATCAAGTCAGCTATACATCACAAGAGTGTATCTGGCTTTGTTTTTTTAGCTTTTGATGATTTGCGGTTCGCCAAAAAGCTTGTTTGCCTCTTTTATTACGCCCTCTTGTTTTAGCCTCTCAAGCTCTTCAGGGCTTTTTTGCCCATTGAAATTTATACTTGGAGTGATAATAGGCTTTACTTCGATGGGTTTTGGATGAGGTTGTGTTTGTGATAAATTTTGATCTATATTTAAATTTGAAAGCTCTGCATCCAAGTAAGATAGGCTTGAGTTCTCGTTTTTTGGCTCATTTAAGGGCTTTTGTTCTTTTGCTACGATCTTGATATTTGCACTATTTCCAAAGCAGGCGCGAAGAATTTGCATTATGATTTTTGAGCTGTTTCGCATTTTGGTTTGATCTTCACCCATTGCGCCCGAGCTTAAATACATAGTGTTTTGCTTAAAGTCTTGAAATTCGATACATCTTTTAAAACACTCGCCAAGTTCGTAGTCGCGGTCATAAATCTTTGATAAGAACAAAGCATAAGGGTCATTTTGTGCTAAATTTGGAGTGTTTGAATTTATTACTGTTGTCGACTTTTGCGTTAAATTTTGTGCTTGATTAGTTTGTTTAGATGTTTGAAGTGAAACTATGGCTTCATCTATCGTCTTTAAATTTAGCGCTTCTATCATCATAAAAAGCATTATCGTCAGTATGAAACCATTGTCGCTAGAAACGCTTAACATGCCCTTTGTTTGTGATAAAATTCTAAAAAATCTCTCGTAAATCAACAATGAAAATTTCGGATCGTTATTTAGAAATTTCTCTTTTAAATTTATGATTAACTCATCTATTATCATTTCCGGTTCATAAATTTCAAGCTCCAAAACCAGCTCTTTTAATTTATCCTTATCGCCTAAGATAACGACATCTAAGATCTCTTCTATTTTTATGGGATCAAGTAGTCCTAGCATGGAAGCGACTGCTGTTTGAGTGATGTGGTTTGTGCTAAAAATAATGGCTTGATCAAGTAAAGTAAGAGTGTCTCTAAGTGAGCCTGATCCGCTTCTAGCAAGGATCTCTAATGCCTCTTTCTCATAAGAAATTCCCTCTTTGCTTAGAATAAATTCAAGATGCTTTATGATGTTGTGTTTGCTAATTTGCTTAAATCTAAAATGTTGTGTGCGTGAAAGCACGGTTGCAGGAAGCTTTAGCGGGTCGGTCGTGGCAAGTATAAATTTGACATAGCTTGGCGGCTCTTCCAGTGTTTTTAAAAGTGCATTAAATGCCTCTTTTGTTAGCATATGAACTTCATCAATGATAAAAATTTTATATCTTGCGGCCGCGGGGGCGTATTTTGTTTGTTCGATTAGCTCTCTTATATCGTCTATTTTTCTATGACTTGCGGCGTCCATTTCGATGATGTCCATGTGTCTGCTTTCGTTTGCCATTTGACAGTGAGAGCATATTTCGCATGGATGAGATGTTGGACCTTGTTCGCAAACAAGCGCCTTAGAAAATATCCTAGCACTTGATGTTTTACCGCTTCCCCTAAGTCCGGAAAAGAGATATGCGTGACTTATGCGACCCTCTTGCAAAGCGTGAGTCAGACTTTTACTAACTGCTTCTTGACCTATTAGTTCGTCAAAATTTTTCGGTCTGTATTTAAGTGCTAATGCTTGCAAGATCTATCCTTGGGTAAAATTTTGGATTGATTTTACTCAAAAAATGATAAATTTCTGATATAATCAAATTAAAAACAAAAAGGTGATATTTTATGAAAAAATTATTTTTAGCTATCGTTTTAGGTGCTGTTGTGTTTAGTTTTATTGGTTGCGAGCGCAACGATTACCAACACCCGATGCATAGATCAACAAAGTGATAAGTAATTAAAATTTAAGGGGCTTAAGCGCCCCTATATTTTTTAGCAAGAGTAGCAGGTTTTAAACTCGTATGCTGTTGGACGAGCTTCGTATGGCCAAACTTGTGTTTCAAATTTATAATGCTGGAACGCATCTACAAACACTTCAGACATTACAGGTTTTAGGTATTCATTATCTCTAATAAGTGCTTCTAAACTGCCACGAAGAGTGTGCGGAAGTTGTTCGATACCCTTTTGGCGAATTTCATCAAGAGTAAGTTTAAATAAATTTTCATCCATCGGTCCAACCGGCTCGTATTTGTTTTTAACGCCGTCAAGACCAGCCATAAGCATTGCTGAAAATGCCAAATACGGGTTAGCGGTGCTATCAGGAAAGCGCATTTCGGCACGGACTGATTTTTCTCCTGAGCCGTAAGGGATACGTATAGAAGCAGAGCGGTTTTGGCTTGAATAAGTCAAGATCGATGGTGCTTCAAAGCCTGGGATTAGGCGTTTATAGCTGTTTGTGCTTGGGTTTGTAAAGGCTGCAACACTTCTTGCGTGTTTTAAAATTCCACCTATATACCAGCGAGCAAAATCACTTAAATTTGAGTAGTTGCCCTCTCCATAAAATAAATTCTTACCATCTTTCCATACAGACTGGTGCACATGCATACCGCTTCCATTATCTCCATAAAGAGGTTTTGGCATGAAAGTTGCGGTTTTGCCGTTTAGATGAGCTACCATTTTAACTACGTATTTATAAATTTGAACATTATCGGCAGCTTCAACAAGTGTTCCAAATTTTACACCGATCTCACCTTGACCTTGTGCTACTTCATGGTGAACTACAAATGGCTCAAGACCTACTTGCTCTAAAACATTTACCATCTCAGCACGTAGATCGACCATACTATCAACCGGTCCCGTTGCTAGATATCCTCCCTTTGTGCGAGGTCTGTGACCTGTGTTGTAGCTATCTTTAAAGTCTTTGCCGTCATTCCAGATACCTTCTTCTGTATCAACTTCAAACATTGCACAGTTTGGGCTATCGATGATTTTAACGTTATCAAATACAAAAAATTCGTTCTCAGGACCAAAAAACGCTACATCACCCATGCCGCTTTCTTTTACATAAGACATTGCTTTTTTAGCTATAGAGCGTGGGCATTTTTCATACATTTGACCTTTATATATGTCATAAACATCACAAAAAACAACAGCCGTGATATCTGCCGTAAAAGGGTCTAAAAATGCACTAGCAGCGTCAGGCATCAGTACCATATCGCTTTTGTCGATAGGCTGCCAACCGCCTGTAGAACTTGCGTCAAAAGGTATACCGTTTTCAAAATTTCCTTTTTCTACAACTTTTGCGTTGTAACTTATGCTATGCCAAGCACCGTTCATATCGGTGTATCTAAAATCTATAAATCTAACTTCGTGTTGTTTGCAAAAGTCGAAAAATTCATCGACACTATTTACAAATTTTCCCATATATTCTCCTTTTGGATTGTATTTTTGAATTATATCACAAAATCTAACTTTTAAGTTTAACTTTATATAAAATTTATACCCATTTTAAAATTTAACAAAATACCTATCTCTTTTTTCGTAACTTACACACTTATTAAAGCCCATTTTCCGAGCCAAATTTTCACATAAGCCGTTATCTGCTCCGACCTGCAAAGGATCGTGCGCGTCAGAGCCAAAGCTTATTGGTATTTGCGCTTCATAAACAAGCTCTAAAAGCTCAACACTTGGATATTGCTCTGCTGCCGGTTTTCTAAGACCTGCAGAGTTTATCTCAAGAGCTAAATTTGCTTTTTTTATCTCTTTTATGGCATCTTTAGCTAAAATTCTAATATCTGTTTTTGGCATAAAATTAAATAATTTCATCAGGTCAAAATGTCCGACTATATCAAATTTACCACATTTTGCCAACTGCTCGATACAAGCAAAGTACTCTCGCCAAATATCGTCTATGTTTTTGTTTGAGTATTCGCCTATAAATTCAGGGTTGTCAAATCCCCAACCACCTATAAAATGCACAGAACCGATAAAATAATCCACATCACGAGCCAAAACGCGCTCATCTATAAAACCATCTAAAAAATCAACCTCGTATCCAAGTAAAATTTTGATTTTGTCTTTAAAATCCTCTTTTGCTTTTAAAACCATACTTTCATATAAATTCATTTGCGCAAAGTTCATTCTATAAGCTTCGTCGTATTTCATAGGGGCATGGTCGCTAATGCCGTAAATTTCGCAATTAAGTTTGATAGCTTGTTTAATATACTCATCTATCTCGCCTGTTGCGTGATTACAAAGAGTTGTGTGGTTGTGTAGATCAACTTTCATGTCCGTCCTTTTAAAATCCGCATAATCTTATCTAAAAGTAGATAAATTTAAGCCTATTGATTGTATAATCGCACAATCATACCAATAGGAGTTTTTATGACCCAAGAAGAACTTGATGCGCTTATGGCAGGCGGTCTTGACGACATTATGGACGAAGAGACAGCCGAGCCTGATACGCAAGATAAAGTTGATTCTTCCGTTGAAACAAAACAAGAAACAGCCCCTGTAAAGCAGGAAAAAGAGTCGGAAGATAATGATATTGACGAGGAATTTGTAAAAGGTTACAGGGTAAATCCGCAAACCGCATGGCCACCTCCACCGCCTACAGATGATCATAAAATGGTAAACCAGCTTGATGATGTTACGAAAGACAGCGAGAAGAAAGCCACTGAAATGTTTGATAAACTTGATGTTATCAACGGTTTTTTCATGAATGCTGAGAGTTCATGTGGCGATCTTAAGAAAGATATTGATAAAAATATAGAAATTTTTACTACGTTAAGTGAGAAATTTCCGGGCGTAGATGCATTTTTGGAAGCTCTTAAACGTAACGAGAGCATGAAAGAAACTGTCGAAAACACTATCGGCGATATCCAAATGGGACAAGACGAGATAATGATGGCTATGGATATGATGCAGTATCAAGATATCCATCGTCAAAAAATCGAGCGTGTCATAAATGTCATGAGAGCGCTTAGTAAGTATATGAGTAGCTTGTTTGAAGGTAGGATAGATGATGATAAGCGCGTTAGCTCGGCTGTTCACATCGTGGGTGATACTACGACCGAAAACTTAGTAAGCAACGATGACATAGAAGCGCTTATCGAAAGTTTGGGTAATAAATAGTGTTAAAGCCCGAATTATTAAGCCCTGCAGGAAATTTAACTAAACTTAAAATAGCCCTTGAATACGGCGCAGATGCCGTCTACGCCTCTGTGGCTAGTTTTAGTTTACGCACACGCTCGGCTAGAGAATTTAGTCTAGAAAGCTTTGAAGAAGGCATAAGATATACTCATGAAAAAGGAAAGAAATTTTATGTTACCATAAATGCATTTCCTTTTAATGGGCAGATCGAGCCGTTAAAGCGCCACTTACAAACAGTTTCAGCTATGAAACCTGATGCTTTTTTGATCTCAACTCCAGGCGTAATGAGTCTTGCAAAGGAGATAGCTCCTGATATTGACATACACTTAAGTACACAGGCAAATGTGATGAACTATCTTGATGCTAGAATTTATCATGAAATGGGTGCGTCACGCATAGTTGTGGCTCGCGAGATGAGTCTAAAGGATGTCATCAAGATAAAGGAAATGCTACCTAATCTCGAAATAGAAATTTTTGTTCACGGCTCTATGTGTTTTGCTTATTCTGGTAGATGTTTGGTTAGTGCTGTGCAAAGCGGACGACAGTCAAATCGCGGAAGTTGCGCGAATGATTGCCGTTTTAAATACGAACTTTATGCTAAAAATCCAGAAAGCGAGACTTTGTTCCGATTGGAAGAAGATCCTGAAGGCGGTACGCATGTTATGAACGCAAAGGATTTAAGCCTTATCTCTCATATCGATGAAATAGTAAAATCAGGCGTCATAGACAGCTGCAAAATAGAAGGCAGGACAAAGAGTGAGTATTATGCGGCATGTGCTACGCGTGCTTACAGAATGGCGATAGATGACGCGGCAAGTGGTAAATTTGAGCGAGAAAAGTATGAATTCGAGATAAATACGCTTAAAAACCGCGGCTTTACGGACGGATATCTAGTAAGTCGTCCTTACGAACGAGTCGATACTCAAAACCACACCAGTAGCTTGGAAGAGGGCACTCATCAAGTTCATGCGATAAGCGAAGATGGGGAATTTATAAAGTGTAAATTTAAGATCGTCGCTAATGAGGCTTACGAGATAGTATCTCCGCTTGATAGTATTATAGAAGTCGGCGAAAGCGAGCTTGGAAGTGTTTATGATAACGATGGAAAGTTTTGGCTGGAATTTAAACAGCTTGTGAGTAAAAAAGGTAAAATTTTCGAAGAGATCCACAGCGGTAACGAAAACGAGATAAAACTACCTATAAAACTACCTAAATTTAGTTTTCTAAGAAAGGAATTTAAGTGAAATTTGTTTCTATTATAATGGGAAGTAAGAGCGACTACGAGATAGTAAGTGAAGCAGCAAAACTACTTGAAAAATTTGAAGTAAAATACGAACTCATTATTAGCTCTGCTCACAGAAGTCCGGAAAGAACGCATGAATACGTAAAAAATGCCGAAGTAAAAGGCGCACAAGTCTTCATAGCAGCAGCTGGAATGGCGGCTCACTTGGCAGGCGCGATCGCAGCAAATACCACAAAACCTGTTGTTGGTATACCTATGGCTGGTTCTGCCTTGGGTGGAGTGGATGCTCTTTACTCAACAGTGCAAATGCCAAGCGGAATGCCGGTGGCAACACTCGCGATAGGTAAGGCGGGAGCGATAAATTCTGCTTATCTTGCCATGCAAATTTTAGCGTTAAGCGATGATGTTTTAGCTAAAAAACTTAAGGAAGACAGAAAGGCGAAAGAGGAGGCTTTAAAGGCTGATTCGGCAAAGGTTGAAGTTATACTTTAAGGAGGGTGGATGCAGACTTTTTTAAAGATAGATGAGTTTTGCAAACTTGTGCATTTAGAGCGTGAAGTCATCGAAGGCATGATAGAGCGCGGTGTGTTAAATACAAAAATTGAAGAAGACGGCGAAATTTACATCGAAGCTTCGCAAGGAACTATGAGTGTAGTGCCTACAACAAGTTCAAATTTAAGCGTAAATATGAACGCGATTGCGGGCGAGAGTTTTGTAGAAAAAACTATCGGAACGATTTTAAATTTACATGAAAAAGTTCTTGATGCAAAAGACGAAACGCTTGAAGTTTTAAGAAACGAGAATAAATTTTTAAAAGAAGCACTGTTTTCCATGCAAGAACTTTACGATGAAGACAGAAAGACCATAGAAACACTAACGGATCAACTTAAAATTTCGCAAGATGAGGTTGAGTTTTTAAAACGTAAATACAAACTTATGTGGAACAAGGCAGTCGAAAATTTCAAGGATAATTAGTGCAAATAATTAATCTAACAAGAGGATTTTGAAATTTATGGCTTAAAAACTAGAACAGATAATTCTAGCGAAATGAGCGGTTGTGGCAAGATAGCTAGTTTATGGAAAGAATTCTTAAGTTTAGGTTTTGGTGATTTAGATGAAATTTATGCAGTTTATCATGAGTATGAAAGCGATATAAACGGCTTTTGCTCTTTGATCGTAGGTGCTAAAAATTTAGAACGCAAAGATAGCCGGAAGGTTTTTGTTAAAAATGGCAAATATGCTATGTTTAGCAAGGATGGCACAGGAGAGAGTGTTACGATAGAGCTTTGGCATGAAATTTGGAGCTTTTTTAAAAGCTCGAATTTGCAAAGAGCCTATGAGAGCGATTTTGAAAAACATTTAAAAGATAAAATAGAAATTTACATATCAATAAAATAAGGAAACAAATGATAACTTTTTCAGAGATAATCCTAAATTTACAAAATTATTGGCGTGAGCAAGGTTGTGTTATCGTTCAACCTTACGATATGCCAGCAGGTGCAGGAACATATCATCAAGCGACATTTTTAAGAAGCCTTGGTAAAAAGCCGTGGGCGACTGCCTATGTTGCACCGTCTCGTCGTCCGACAGACGGAAGATACGGTGAAAATCCAAATCGCCTAGGTGCGTATTATCAGTTTCAAGTACTTATCAAGCCAAGCCCAAAAAACATCCAAGAGCTATATCTAAAAAGCCTTGAAAAGCTAGGACTTGACCTGAAAAACCATGATATTCGCTTTGTAGAAGATAACTGGGAGAGTCCGACGCTTGGTGCTTGGGGACTAGGCTGGGAAGTTTGGCTTGATGGCATGGAAGTAACGCAGTTTACATACTTTCAGCAAGTTGGTGGCATAACTTGTGACTTAGTAAGCGGAGAGATAACTTACGGTCTTGAAAGACTTGCCATGTATTTGCAAGATAAAGACAGCGTTTATGATATCGTATGGGATGATAAAAACGGTGTGGTAACATATGGCGATGTGCATAAACAAGGCGAATTTGAATGGAGTAAATACAACTTTGAAGTAGCCGATGTTAATATGCTTTTTAATCAATTTGAAAGCGCATTTAATGAATGCAAGCGTTGTTTGGAGGCTGAAATTTCGCTTCCTGCGTATGATTATTGCATGATGGCGGCTCATACTTTTAATGTTCTTGATGCAAGAGGTGCGATCTCTGTTACGCAAAGACAAGAGTATATCTTAAAAATCCGCGAGCTTGCCAAATCCTGCGCCTTAACATATCTTAAGTCTCAAGAGCAGCAGTGAAAATTTTTGAAATTTACGAACACTTAAACAAGATAGCTCCGTTTGACACACAAGAGGAATGGGATAATAGTGGACTTCTTGTCGGATCGTTTGAGAGTGAGTTTGAGCAAATTTATCTAAGCCTTGACATAGATAGTGAGCTGGTTGATAAAATGAAGCCAAATTCACTTCTAATAACTCATCATCCGCTTATATTTAAAGGACTTAAAGTGATGAATTTTGCCAAGTATCCAAGTGGCATTATCGCTGAAATGATTAAAAAAAATATAAGCTTAATCTCGATGCATACAAACTTTGATAAAGCTGTTTTAAACAGATATTTTGTAACTGAAATTTTAGGTTTTGATATTTCAAGGTCTGATGAATTTTTGATCTACTGTGATGTAAATTTAAATTTTAAAGAGCTTGTGGATTTGGTAAAAGACAGGCTAAATTTAAATCAAATTCGCACTGTCTATGCAAAAGATGAGATAAAAACTATAGCTATTTGCACTGGAAGCGGAGCTGATTTAATGCCTTATGTAAAGGCCGATGTGCTTTTAACGGGTGATATAAAATATCATCAAGCGCTAGAAGCTAGAGAAAATTTGCTAAATTTAATAGATATAAATCACTACGAGAGCGAGCAGTATTTTGGGGAGTCTTTGGCAAAATATTTGCAAAATCTTGGAGTTTTGATTATAATATCTAATTCGAAAAACCCATTCACACATTTTTAAGGAAACACTAAAATGAATAAATATTTACAACAGCTAGTTGAGCTTTCAAAATTTGATAAAGAGATCGACGATTTTACTCCTCGTATCGAAAACGTTCAAAAAACTTACAGAGTAACAAAAGAAGAGTGTGATGCCATAAGCGCAAATATCGAGCAGTTGGACAATGAAGTAAGCGATATCAAAGTTCAAAAAAGTCAAACAAATGCACACATAGCCGAATTTGCAGCAAAGATCAAAGATGTAGCAAAAAAAAGTGGTTTAGCCAAGAGCGAAAAAGAGGTAAAAGCTCTTAATCTTGAAGAAGAGATTGCCAAAGAGCAACTTGAAGCTGCAAACGAAGAGATAGCTAGACTTGAAAAGATAATTGATAGCAAAAATGCAAGTAAGGAAGAGTTAGTAGCTAAAAAGAGCGAGCTAGAGGCTAAACTCACACAGATAGAAGCGGAAATTTCGTCAGAGCTTGAGGCTATTGAGAAAGAAAGAGCTGAAGTTTATGCACAAAAAACTAAGCTTGTAGGCGAGATGAACCAAAAAATTCTTACATTTTATGAGAAAATTCGCAAATGGGCTCATAATTCAGCTGTTGTTCCTGTTAGAAAACAAGCATGCTACGGCTGTTTTATGCAGATAAATGATAAAACTTTTGCAGCTGTAGTTCGTGCTGAAGATATCGTCACTTGCCCTCATTGCGGTAGAATTTTATATAAAGAAAATATTTAAGCCCCTCGTGGTAGCGATTTATTATATCTTAGCTTTGATCTCGTGGTTGATCGGAGCTATTTTTTTACTCCCTTTAAGCCTTAAAAAGAAATACCGCAGCGCTATACCGGCTCGGTTTTTTCTTTTTAATAACCCAAAATTTAAAGACGCCAAAGTTCATTTTCATGCTTGCAGTTATGGTGAGATTCAGGCTTTAACGCCGATCATGAGAAAATTTGAGGATAAGGCGATAAGCGTAGTGACGCATACCGGTTTTGAAGCAGCAAAAAAAATAAGCCAGAATTCACGGTTTTTACCATTTGAGATATTTTTACCATTTTGGCTTAAAAAAAGTAAAATTTTAGTTATTTTTGAAGCCGAACTTTGGCTCATGCTTGTTTTTGTGGCTAAGCTAAATGGCTCAAGGGTTATTTTGATAAACGCCAGAATTTCAGATAGAAGTTATGCTAGATATAAGAAATTTAGTTTTTTTTATGCTACTATTTTTAGATACATAGACCAAGTTTATGCGCAAAGCGATCTAGATAAAGAAAGACTTATGAGTCTTGGAGCAAAAGATATAAAAGTAGCTGGCAATGTCAAATCAGCGTTTGCCTCACAACCTGGTAAAATTTATAAAAAGCCTAAAGAAAGGGTTATAGTTTTAGCAAGCACGCATGAAGGTGAAGAGAAAATGCTACTTGAAAATTTGAAGTTAAGCAAAAATGACAAGCTTGTTATAGCCCCAAGACATCCTGAGAGATTTGCAAGTGTTGGCGAGTTTGTAAAAGAATGGTCGCATAAGCACGGCTTTGAGTTTGATAAATTTAGTCAAAACGGAAATTTTAATAGACAAATAACTTTACTTGATACGCTCGGTGAGCTCGTAAATGTTTATGCTATAAGCGACGTGGTAGTGCTTGGGGGAAGTTTTGTTTCTGGTATTGGCGGACACAACCCAATAGAGTGTGCAAATTTTAATCCTATTCTTGTGAGTGGCGAGCATGTATTTAACCAAAAAGCACTATTTAGGCTTGTAAGTGGAGTAAAATTTATCAAAACAAATGAGCTAAATGATGTTTTAAGTCTTTACAAAGAGCGTGCAAGGATTATTAACAAGGCCGATATTACGGCGATTATAGATGATATTAGGAGTAGTTATGAGCAGTGAAAAAGCATATAAGCTTTTGGCTTTGCAAGAGGGAATTTCAAACAACGAAGCAAAGGCACTAATCGACGATGGTCTTGTATATGCAAAAGGGCAGAAAATTCTCATAGCTCGTGCGCTAATGGGGGCAAATACACGCTTTAATGTTCAAGAAGTATCAAAGCCAAGCGTGATTTTTGAAGATGAAAATTTGATCGCAATAAATAAACCGGCTTTTATTACGAGTGAAAAGATAAGCGAAATTTATAAATTTCCGCTTCTTCATCGTTTGGATAAAGAAACAAGCGGTGTTTTACTGCTTGTTAAAGATGAAGAATTTGCCAAAAAAGCAATAGAAGAATTTAAGCATATGCGCGTTGCTAAAACCTATGTTGCTGCAATTAAAGGCATAGTGAGTGAAGAAATTAATATAAATGAGCCGATTTTAACCATTAAAACAAAGGGTGGTGCTCACTCTAAAATTTCAAAAGATGGTAAAGAGGCCATCTCGAAAGTAACGCCACTTATGGTTGTCGGCAAAAAGTCACTTGTAAAAGTCGAAATAAAAACAGGAAGAACTCATCAGATAAGGGTTCATTTATCAAGTGTTAATGCACCTATAGTTGGTGATGAAAAATACGGTAAAAATCGTTCGGCTAGAATGTATCTACATGCCTATTATATCGGGCTTTTGGGTTATAATTTTAAAGCTAATATTCCTAAAGATTTTAATGCGTTAGGGTTTGAAATTTCAAATAAATTTGAGATTTAAAGAGCGATAAAGAAAAAATTTAGTAAAATGCGCCGTTTAATATATAAATTTAGAAAGGTAAATAGTGTTTGAACAAATCAGTGAGTCGTTTAGATTAGCCGTCAGCAAGATACGTTTTGTAGATGATGAAAAGGCTTTGAAAAACGCATTTGATGTGCTTAAAAAAGCTCTTTTAAAAGCTGATGTTCATCATAAAGTTACCAAGGATTTATTAAGCGCGATCGAAAGCGAGATAAAACAAACTAGTATCGGTCAAAAGCAATTTTTAGATGCTATAAAATTAAAGCTGACAGAAATTTTAACAGCTCCTGGCAATCAAGGCTTTGTTTATGCTCAAACAGCTCCCACCATCGTGTTGATGGCCGGCTTGCAAGGATCCGGAAAAACCACAACTACGATAAAACTAGCAAATTATTTAAAGCTTCGCAAGAAGAAAGTTCTTGTTGCTGCATGTGATTTACAACGTTTGGCTGCAGTTGAACAACTTCGTCAGCTTTGTGTTGCTAATGAAATCGATCTATTTTTTATAGAAAATGAAAATGACCCTGTTAAAGTTGCCAAAGAGGCACTAGTAAAAGCTAAAAGCGGTCTTTATGATGTGCTTTTAGTTGATACGGCAGGTCGTTTGGCTATAGATGAAGCTTTAATGGGTCAAATAAAAGATGTTAAGAGTGCCATAAATCCACATGAAATTTTCTATGTAGCTGACGCTATGAGTGGTCAAGATGGCGTGCGTTCTGCAGCCAGCTTTAATGAAGCGCTAAATATCAGCGGTGTAATACTTTCAAAATTTGACTCTGATAGCAAGGGTGGTGTTGCTATCAGCATAGCAAAACAGTTAGGAATTCCACTTAGATTTGTTGGTACCGGTGAGAAAGTTGCCGATTTAGAAAGCTTCATACCAGACCGTATAGTCGGTCGCATAATGGGCGAGGGCGACCTTGCTACTCTTGTAGAAAAAACAAGTTCTATTATTGATGAAAAAGAAGCCAAGCGCTTAAATCAAAAGATAAAAAAGGGACAATTTAACTTTAACGACTTTTTAGAACAAATGGAGAGCGTAAAAAAACTAGGTTCTATGAAATCCCTAATAGGTATGATACCTGGTCTTAGCAATATGGCAAATCAGATCAAAGACATAGATCTTGATAACTCAAAAGAAATTTTGCATATAAAAGCTATGATAAATTCAATGACGCAAAAAGAGCGTGAAAATCCCGAGCTTTTAAACAATAGCAGAAAACGTCGTCTAGCAGCCGGCTCTGGGCTATCTCAAGTAGAGGTTAATCGTTTTTTAAAACAGTTTGAAAATGCCTCCAAGCTTGCAAAGAAATTTTCAGGTAAAGGCGGTGCTAAAGGGCTTGCAAATATGCTAAGTCAAGCCAATATGAATAGACCCAGATAGGGTTTAAATTTGGATAATTCGTTATCTAAATTTAAGCATTATTTAAAAATTTTAAGGAGAAATATAATGGCAACCGTAGTAAGACTAACAAGAATGGGACGCAAAAAAAGACCATTTTATCGTATAGTTGTAACAGATAGTAGAAAAAGACGTGATAGCGGCTGGATAGAGAGTATCGGCTACTACAATCCAATGGTAGAGCCTGAAGTTGTAAAATTTGACGCTGAAAGACTAGCATACTGGAAAGGCGTTGGCGCTAAACTTAGCGATAGAGTTGAACAAATAACAAGCAAATAAATTTATGGTTGAAAATTTTTTATACGAATATGCTAAGCTTATAGCCGACTTTCCTGAAAAGATAAAAGTTGAGCGTGTGGAGCTTGGCGAGAATTTTGCCGAGATTATTATAAATGCCGATAAGGTTGATACCGGTAAGTTGATAGGAAAAGATGGCAAGATGATAAATGCCATAAAAACCGTCATTATCGGATGTAAGGCAAAAGACTCCACTAGCTACAGGGTAACGGTAAAAGCTTTTGAAGAGTGAAAATCTCGAAGTAGCTATAATAGGCAAAACCGTCGGACTTAGGGGCTATGTAAAGCTTCACAATAAAAGTGACTTCCCTGAGCAGTTTAAAAAAGACGCTAAATTTTTTGACAAAGACGGTAATTGGCTTATTATAAAAAATTATGACAAAACACGCGGTGAGGCTTTGTTTGTTGGTTTTGAAAGTATTGAAGCTGCAAAAGAGCTAACTAACCGCGTCATTTATACTACTGTCGAGCAAACTAGAAAAGATTGCAAGCTTAAGAAAGATGAATTTTTTTATTTTGACATTATCGGACTTAAGATACTGGAAAATGGTGAAATTTTAGGCATAGTTGATGATATTGAAGAAATTTCAAGCTCAAATCTTTTATTTATCAAAACTGGCCCAAGCCTAGCTGAACAAGGCTTTGCAAAAAGCTTTTATATACCGTATATAGACGAATTTATTACCAGTGTTGATCTAGAAAAACAAGAAATTTCAACTAAAAATGCAAAAGCAATTCTTGAAAATTCATGAAATTTAGCTTTGTATCTTTATTTCCACAGTTAATAGAACCATACTTTAAAGACTCAATCCTTGCAAGGGCAGTATCTTCTAATAAGATCAATCTCTCTTTTGTCAATCCTCGTGATTATACAAAACAAAAAAATTTAAAAGTTGATGAGTATATGATAGGCGGTGGCGCAGGTCTTTTGATGTTTGCACAGCCGATTGATGACGCTTTGAGTGAGATAAAAAAAAATGATAAGAGTGTGCATATTATTTTTTTAACTCCGGCTGCAAAGAAATTTAATCAAAATGATGCCAAAAGATTAGCCAAAAAAGATCATATCTGTTTTGTTTGTGGCAGATATGAGGGTATCGATGAGAGAATCATTGAAATGTGGGCTGATGAAGTTTTTAGCATAGGCGATTATGTGTTAACTGGTGGGGAGCTTGGCGCTCTTTGTATGAGTGATGCAATATCTAGAAATATAGATGGAGTGCTTGGCAATAATGAGAGTTTGGCAGTGGAGAGTTTTGAGGATAATTTGCTTGAAGCTCCATCCTTTGCTAAGCCTGACCTCTTTAAAGGTAGTTTTGTTGTTTCAGAGTTTTTAAAGGGAAATCATGGTAAAATCCAGTCTTTAAAAAACAGGATGGCGCACTGCAAAACAAAGTTCTTCCGCCCTGATTTATACCAAAAAATTAAGCCATAATTTAAGGACAAACTATGAGAAATAAGTATATTGAAGCATTTGAGAATGCTCAAATCGCAAGCAAAACTGTGCCTGAATTTCGTGCGGGTGATACACTTCGTGTAGCTATTCGTATTAAAGAGGGCGATAAGACTAGGGTTCAAAATTTTGAAGGTGTCTGTATAGCTAGACGCGGAAGTGGCGTAGGTGAGACATTCATGATCAGAAAAATCGGCGCAAACAGTGTAGGCGTTGAGAGAATTTTCCCTATTTATAGCGAAAGTATCGAAGAGATCACTGTATTAAGACGTGGTCGTGTTAGACGTGCTAAACTATTTTATCTACGCAATTTACGCGGTAGAGCTGCTAAGATCCGCGAACTTAGAAAATAAAAATATAAATTTCAAAGGTTTTTCCTTTGAAATTTTTCTTCTTTAAAGTATATCATCCATTATTCCACTTTTTTCTTTGTGATTTAGTTATTGTTTTTATTTAAATTTTTAGTTGACTGTATTTATTTGAAAATTTGATTTGATGGTTTGTATAAATTTGTCGCTATGATAAAACTAAAATACCATAACGATAAAGGCAAGCGGTTTAAAACATTAAACCGTTATTTTCTTGCTCTTGTATTATTTCGTTTGCAGGTATTATCTCAGGTAAAGGTGAGTCGTTTGTGTATAACTCGTCTACTCCATTGTAAATACCTTTATAAACGCCTTCAGGCTGTTCAAATACGCGTCTTACTGTCGGGTATTGTTTTATGTATGTTTCCATAAATTTCTTAAAGACCGGCGCCGCAGTTCTACCACCGCCTTCTATCTTTTTCATTGGCGAATTGTCGTCATTGCCGTACCAGATTATGGCTTGAACATCAGGCGTAAAACCGCAAAACCAAGCGTCTATGTTATTGTTTGTTGTGCCTGTTTTGCCTGCTACTTGTATGCCATTTATTTTGGCATTACGACCGGTTCCATTGTTAACGACGTTTTTAAGAAGATCTATCATTAAAAATGCTTGTTCAGGCTTTAAAACCTGTTCTTTTTTTGCTTCGTAATTTACAACCGCGCCAAAGCTATTTTCTACATATTTTATAAGTATCGGCTCGACAATCTCTCCCTCGTTTGGAAACATTGAGTAAAATTTAGCAAAATTTACAGGCGATATACCAAAGCTTCCAAGTGCGATGGATAAATTTTCCGGTATATTTTGAAAGCCTATGTTTGAAAGCTTTGCTCTAACAGAGCTAAGACCTAGGTCGTTTAGCAAATTTATAGTTGCTAGGTTTCTTGACTGTGTTAGGGCTGATTTTAAGCTAATGTAGCCTTGAAAGCCGCCACTGTAGTTTTTAGGCGTCCACTCTTTGCCGTTGCCCATATCAAAGCTTCGCGCTATGTCTGCTAGTTGTGATACTACCGAGTATCCCTCATCAAGCGCGATTTGATAGATAAAAGGCTTAAAGCTTGAGCCAGGTTGTCTTGCACTCTGGGTTGCACGGTTGTAACTACTTTTTGAGTAATCAACCCCACCAACAAGTGCTAAAATATGTCCGGTCTGAGGCTGCGTAACGACTATCGCGCCATTTAGTATGTTTGCATTTGCTTTTTTATCACGCTTTAAAATTTCGTTATATCCGTATATTAGGGCTTCATTTGCCATTTTTTGCACATTAAGATCTACGGTGCTATAAATTTTATATCCACCGGTTCTTATATCGTCAACTCTTTTTGAGACTTCTTTTATGATCTCATCTACTACATACGGAGCCTTATTTTTGCTTAAGGTGTCGTCAAATACAGCAGGCTCTTCGAGTATGCCTTTGCGATACTCTTCTTCGTTTAGCCAACCTATCGTATACATGCGTTCAAGAACTCTGTTTGCGCGCCCTAAAGATAGGTCTAAATGCTTTGTAGGGTCATAAGAGCTTGGTGCTTTTGGTAAGCCTACTAGCATGGCTATCTCTTTTATACTAAGCTCTTTTAAGTCTTTTCTAAAGTATCCATCTGCAGCTGTTTTAATGCCGTAATATCCGTGACCGAAATATACGTGATTTAAGTATCGTTCTATGATCTGCTCTTTGTCTAGTTCGGTTTCAAGCTTAATGGCTAAGACGATCTCTTTGATCTTTCGCATTATCTTTTTTTCGCTACTTAAAGCTAAATTTTTAACAAGCTGCTGGGTAAGAGTGCTCGCTCCTTCGACAAATCTACCTGCTTTTATATCTTTTATAACAGCTCTTACTATAGCTTCGTAGTTTATGCCTCCATGCTCAAAATAGCTAGTATCTTCTATGGCAACAAGCGCTTCAACTACTCTTGAGGGAATTTCTTCGTATTTTACATAGACTCTGTTTTCCTCAAAGATATTTGCTATAAGTTCGTTGTTTCTATCAAAAATTTGAGTTGTAAGCTTTGGCTTGTAGTCGATTATACTATATGCATCAAAGCGAACCTGCGAGTAAATATATACAAAGCCGCCACCAAGAGCAAGAGCTCCTGCAAAAAATATCCATAAAATATATTTCATAAATATGCCTTTAAAAGTTCGACATTTAGCCCTCTTGCAGTGCTTGTATTGCCGATTTGTTTTATGATATATTTTTTGTTAAAACCTTCTACCATCATCGCTCCCGCTTTGTCTTTGTATTCACCGTTTTTGATATACTCTTTTATGTCTTCTTCTTTAAAATTTGCAAATTTATATGCAGTTTCGCTAACGTTTATAAATTCAAAATCCTCTGCTAAAAATATCATTGCCGTAAAAACTGAAGCGATATTGCCGCTTTGCAGGTTAAGCATATTAATAGCATCTTGCTCGTCTTTTGCTTTGCCTAAAATTTTACTGTCACAAGCTACGCAGCTATCTGCAAAGATGACATTTTTTACATCCGGATATAGTTTTAAAAACTGCTCTTTTTTGGATTTTACGACATTTTGAACATAGATATGTGGCTCACATTGATCACTCACATCGTTCTCGTTAAAATCAAATGAAATTTGTTTAAATTTTATGCCGTTCTCGGTTAAAATTTTAGCTCTTGTTTGTGAACTTGAAGCAAGTGTTAACATTAAAAATCCTTATAAGCAACGCCTAGATAAACGGCTATGAATGATACTATTAAATTTAAAGGAGCAAAGTAGATGATAATAACGACTAGGCTTTCATGAAGCGTTATCTTTTCTCGAATTTTTAGTGCAGCAATTGCCTTTTTGTAGTGATAAAACATATAGCTAAGATTTAGTGTTAAAAACAGCCATAGTGTCCACTTTGTCGCAAGTATAGCCGTAGCCATCGGGTCTGCTGATCTTAATGACGCATCTTGATTGCTAAATAAAAAGCTACTTGTTGCGATAACAAATAGTGATATTATCAAAAAAATACCAAATTGTCTTAAAAATCTTATAGTTAAAAACACCTTGTCTGTGCTTTTGCATCTATTTGATAAAAGATATCTACCAAATATCAGCAAACCAAGCTGAAGTCCTATAAAAACGGCAGCAGACGCTATGTGTAAAAAGGGCAAAAATTGCCCTAAGCGTGCAAAAGCTATGTCGTATTTGATCATTAGATGAGTTTTTCCTTTGCAAATTCAAGTGCTGCTTTTGTGGCATCTTGAATTTTTGATGTATCTTTACCGCCTGCTGTTGCGAAGTCATCCTTGCCTCCGCCATTGCCGCCTAAAATTTGAGCCGTCATTTTAACCCATTCGCCTGCTTTTATGCTAGCGTTTTTCACACCTGCCGCGATAGCGACTTTATCGTCTTTTACTTGCATAAATAGCACAGCAGTGCGTTCATTTGCGTTTTTGATCTCATCTATCGCAGTTTTTATATCGCCGCTTTCTAAAATTTCAACGCACACTTTTACGCCATTAATGTCGCTTAAATTTATAGCTTTTGAGCTACCTGCATTTTTAAGCTCGTCCTTTAAGCTTTTTATCTCAGTTTTTAGCTTTTTAATCGTGATCATCGGTTCTATGCTCTTCAGCTCGGTTTTGATCTCATCTAGCTCGGCGCGTAAATTTTTAGCTAAATTTAGGGCTGCCTTTGAGCAAACAGCCTCGATCCTGCGCACACCGGCACTTACGCCACTCTCTTTGGTTATAAAAAATGCTCCGATCTCATTTAAATTATGCACATGAGTTCCTCCGCAAAGCTCCTTGCTAACCTCGCCAAAACTTAGCACGCGCACTTTATCGGCGTACTTCTCGCCAAATAGTGCGATCGCACCGCTACTTTTAGCATCTTCTATATCCATTATCTGGGTTTTTGCCGCTTCGCCTTTTACTATGGCGTTTTGCACGAAGGCCTCGATCCCCACTAGTTCCTCACTTGTGAGTGCCTTAGGATGAGAGAAGTCAAAGCGTAGTTTATCAGCCTCTACGCTTGATCCAGCTTGTGCGATATGTGTGCCTAGGACCTTTCTAAGTGCTGAGTGTAGGATGTGGGTAGCGCTGTGGTGGCGTGCTATCTCGCTTCGCTCACTACTTACTTTTACGCTTACCTCATCGCCTGTTTTTAGCTCTACATTTGCTTTAACACTCGATAAATTTAATCCGTGGAATTTTTGTGTATCAAGGATTTGTGCTTTGCCTGTTATCTCGCCGCTATCGCCGCATTGACCGCCGCTTTGCGCGTAAAATGGAGTCTTATCAAACATTACCCAGCCGTTCTCGCCGGCTTTTAGGCTATTTGTGCGCTTAAAGTCCTCATCAAGTATGGCTAAAATTTTACTCTGGCTATCAAGCGCTTCGTAACCTATAAATTCATTCTCTCCAAAAACCTCCAAAAGCTCTTTAAAGTCGCCCTTTGCGCTCTTATCTCCACTGCCTTTCCAAGCGGCTTTTGCGCGTGCCTTTTGCTCGCTCATAAGCTCATCAAATTTCGCCTCATCTACCTTTAAGTTTTTATCTCTTAGCATATCGGCAGTTAGATCTAGCGGGAAGCCAAATGTGTCATATAACTTAAATGCAACTTCGCCGCTAAATATGTCTTTTGTGCGTGTTAGCTCATCGTTAAACAGCTCAAGTCCCGAAGCGATCGTAGCGAAAAATCTCTCCTCTTCAAGTTTGATTTGCTCTTTTACCGCCTCTTTTTTCTCGTTTAGATACGCGTAGTGTCCGCCCATTAGCTCGCAAACCTTATCGACAAGCTTATACATAAACGGCTTTTTGATACCAAGCAGGTAGCCGTGGCGCACCGCACGACGTAAAATCCTGCGAAGCACGTATCCGCGACCCTCTTTATCAAAATTTACGCCCTGAGCCAGTAAAAAGGTAACCGAGCGGATATGATCACTAATGACGCGGTAGCTCGCACCTGTGGCGTACTCGTAAGGCTTACCGCAAAGTTTGGCGACCTCGTTTATATAAGGCATGAAAAGTGAGCTATCGTAGTTGCTAAATTTACCCTCTTTTATCGCGGTTACGCGCTCAAGTCCCATTCCGGTATCAATCGAGGGCTTTGGAAGTGTGGTTAGCTTGCCGTCCGCACTTCGCTCAAACTGCATAAATACTAAGTTCCAAATCTCCAAAAAGCGGTCTCCGTCACCGCCCATATAGTCCTCATCTGAGTTAAAATGCTCCGCGCCTTGATCGTAAAATATCTCAGAGCAAGGCCCGCAAGGTCCCGTATCGCCCATTTGCCAGAAGTTATCTTTATCACCGAATTTATAAATTCTATCTTTTGCGATATGCTCTTGCCACATTCCGTAAGCTTCATCATCGCTCTCATGAACTGTTACATATAGACGATCTTTTGGAAGTTTTAATACTTGCGTAACAAATTCCCAGGCGTATGCGATCGCATCTTTTTTGAAGTATTCGCCGAAGCTAAAGTTTCCAAGCATCTCAAAAAACGTATGGTGGCGAGCCGTATATCCGACGTTGTCTAGGTCGTTGTGCTTGCCGCCCGCTCTTATACAGGTTTGGCAACTTGTGCGAATAGGAGGAGTAGGGCGTGGAACTTCACCTGTGAAAATACTTTTAAATGGCACCATTCCTGCATTTGTAAATAGCAGCGTAGCATCGTTTGGCACTAGCGGAGCCGACTCTATAACTTCGTGTCCCTTGCTTTTAAAATAGTCTAAATAAGCCTGTCTAACATCAAAATTTTGCATGTTTTTTCCTATAAATTATTTTAATTTTTTGGCGTTAATTTTATCTAAAAATCGTTTTTAAATTTATAAATTTACTAAAAAATGTCTTAGAGTTGGTAAAATAAAATTTTTTGCGCCATAAGCTTAGTGATATTTATAAATATAAGCTTAAAAACTTATAATAATGAAAATAAATCTTAAAATTTAGCTAAGTTTGAGTGAATAAAAAATATAATTAGAATAAAAATTTAAGAAAGGCTGCATAATGAAGCTTAAAATCGGCATTGTTGGGTATTCTGGTATTGCCAAAAAACACTATGCTATATTAAGGCGTTCTGATAAATTTGAAGTTTGCGGGGTGTTTGACGCTAACTGTCGTGATGATCATTGTAGGGCTAAATTTTTTGATGATTTTAACAGTTTCATAGAAGAGGCCAAACCTCAAGCAATCGTGCTTTGCCTTTCTAGTGATGAGCTTGTTTTTGGCTTTTTTAAATGCGCCAAATACTGTAAAAATATACTAATCGCCGAGCCTAAATTTAAAAGTTTAAGCGAGATAAAAGAGATAAAATACGCCGCAACCACCAACAAGGCAAATGTCTGTAGCGGTATGAGCTTGAGGTTTAATCCGGTTATCACCTCGCTAAAACGCGCACTTGCAAAAGAAGAGGAAATTTATAGTATAAATATATCTCACTGTGTATCAATGCCTGGTAAAAATATCGTTAGAGAGCTTTGTATGTTTGATATCGATCTTGCTAAAATTTTAAGCAATAGTGAAATTTATGAATTTTCATACTCCGAGGCAAACAAAACTAACGCAAGGTCTACTGATAATGTAGCCATGAAGCTTAAAACTAAAAATCAAATTTTAATAAACATTTCAAATTCTATCTCAAGCTGTATAAACCGTTTTGTGGTGGAAGTAAATGCTAAAAGTGGTGTTTATATAGGGGATCTAAGCGGAGTTAGACTTCATCAATTAAACGAATACGGACAGATAAATTTAAAGGTTTATCAAGACGAAAACGAGATAAAAACACAGTATGACGAGTTTTACAACCTTTGCCAGAGTGGTGAAAGCAGCGAGCTTTCAAACCTTGATGACCTAATCAAGATCAAAGAACTTTTTGCATGAAAAAACTGATACTTCTTCTAAACATGGGCGGTCCAAGAAAGAGCTGTGAAGTTGAAATTTTCTTAAAAAATATGTTTAACGATCCTTGTATTTTAGGGGTTAAAAATCCTTTTTTGCGTAAATTTTTGGCTTTTATGATAACAAAAATGAGGCTCAAATCAGCTCAAGAAAATTATAAGCAAATAGGCGGAAAGTCACCTATTTGTGAGATAACTCAAAGGCTTTGTGACAAGCTAAATCAAAACAATAAATTTGTATTTGACTATGCTATGAACTATACGCCACCATTTTGTAAAGAGGTTTTAAGCAGACATGAAAACGTAGACGAGATAGTTGTTTTTCCTCTTTATCCTCATCACTCTATCACGACCGTAACTTCAAGTTTAAACGACTTTTATAAAGCTTATAATGAGCTTGGCTTAAAGGCAAAAGTGCAAGAAGTGAGGTATTTTTACGAAAGTAAAGAGTATAATCAAATAATCATAAAAAGCATAAAAGATAAAATATTAAGCATGGATATGGGTGAAATTTCAATGATATTTTCAGCTCACTCCTTACCTCAAAAAATTATTAACAACGGCGATAGATACGAAGCGCATGTGAAAGAGCATGTTGAAATTTTAACAAATTTATTAGAAAAAGAGGGGTTAAATTTTAAAGATGTCAAGCTTGCATATCAGTCTCGTCTAGGTCCTGTTAAGTGGCTTGAGCCGTCTTTGAATGATGTTCTTTCTTTGCTTAAAAATAAAAAAGCTTTGATCTATCCACTATCTTTTTGCGTGGATAATTCAGAGACGATTTTTGAGCTTGATGTTGAGTATAGACATATTGCAAAAGAGCTTGGTTTTGAGTTTTATGAGGTGTGCGAGTGTCCAAATGCCTCTGACGCTTTTGCGGAGTTTATAGTAAACAATATAAAGGAATAGTTTTTGCTTGTAAAATTTATCTTTTTAGAAAGGTAAAAAATGAAAGTTCAAAACAACTCTTTGGTTGATTTTCTATCGCAGCTTGAAGCTGGTAAAAATGAAAAAAACAAGAGTTTGAAATTTGATGAAATTTTAAACTCAGCCCTTAAAAACAAGACAAGTAAAAATGATCTCTCGCAAGAAGTAGAAGACTTTAAACAACGCCTTAGTGAGCTTGGCGCATATGGATATATAACACAACTGAATGAAGATAAAATCGAGCAAAAAATAGCTCAAAAAAGAAATGAGTTAATAGAAACGCTTGGCATAAACGATCCAAATAAAAGCAATGATCAGCGCAGTGAGCTTTTAAAGATACTTGAGGAAATGCTAAGCGAGTATCGCAAGCAAATACAAAACTCTCTTGCGAGTCAGAGTATACTTGAAAAACAGCAGCAACTTGCAGGAACTAAATCTTCTGTTGTAAATTTAAATTCCGTTCTTGCAGAACTTTCTTTGGCGTAGGGTTAGTCTAAAATCCTACGCTCTTGTGTCTTTTTCTTATCTTTATCTTGCTCTTTTTTAGCATTTATTTGTGCGATTATGGCTTCATCCGGCACTAAGTAGCCCTCTTCAACCATCAAATCAATCGCCTTTTTAAATACAGGTAACGCGCTTTGTGCACCAAAATAATAGTATGGTTTTTGTGGATTTCTAGCTAGAACGCCTATGGTGTAGCTGTTACCTTTAGAGTCGTTTGCAAAACCGAAAAACGAACCGTTGTAGGTATTACTATATCCGCCTTTTCCTACGGCAATGTGCGCGGTGCCTGTTTTTCCACCCACCTCAAGTCCTGGAGTTTGGGCTTTTATGCCAGTTCCCTTATCTACGGTTTTTATTAAAATTCTTTTCATTATTTTTGCAGCTTCTTGGCTGATGATTTGCTTTGGTTCATCTTTTGGCAGTGTAAAATGTTTGCCATTTTTTTCTAAAAACTCAACCAAATGAGGGGTTACTTCAACTCCTTTGTTGTTAAAGACGTTGTATGCCTTAAGTAGTTGCATAAAGGTTGATTGAAGTCCGTATCCGTAGCTAACGGTTGCTTTATATGTTTGAGAGTTTAGTCTTGTTGTGTTTGGTAGCATACCGACTTGCTCGTAAGGCATGTCTATGCCGGTTTTTCTAGAAAAGCCAAAATTTAAAAGACCTTGATAAATTTCTGTACCGCTTAAGCGGTTTACTATCTCGATCATGCCGATGTTTGAGCTATATACTATAATGTCTTCCGCGCTCATAAAAGGCTCTGGGTGAGTATCCCTTATGATACGCTTTCCAAGTTGATAGCGACCATTGTGAGTGTTTATGTTTTCAAGCGGATTTATCTTATTTTCTTGAAGTAATAATGCAAATATAAACGGTTTAAAAACAGAACCTACTTCGTATGCGTATTCGGTTGCGGTTGAGTTTAGGGCAGGATAGTCGGTGCGTTTTATATTTGAGGGATCATATCTTGAGCTTGAGGCAAGAGATAAAATTTCACCTGTTTTGCTGTTCATTATACAGATAACAATTTCTTTTGCGTCTAAAAAGCTTCGTCTTTCATCTAGGATTTGCTCAAGCTTTGTTTGAAATTTTAAAGGTATGGACAATATGGCGTTGTATCCGTCGATCCTGTTAGCTAAATTTGAATCACTTGTTAAGATGATGTTGCTTCCTACGTCTCGCGGTCCAAGAATTTTAGCATCTTGTATCGGAGCCAGGTAGTCTTCGTAGTATCTTTCTACTCCCTTTACACCGACTGTCTTTGTCATGTTGTCTTTTTCCGTTTTTTTAGTATACCCAAGAGCCGGTGCTATGGCATGAGCGGCCATGTATCTGCGGTTTTCGCCACTTTCGACTATGCTCATACCTTGAAATGAAACGTTGCCGTTTTTGTCTTGATAGGAGATAAGAATTTTTTTCCTGTTTAATTTTCTGGCCAATTCTTTTAAGTATGCTGCCCCTTTTGCGTCTATCTTGTAAGAAAGAGTAACTTGCCCGTTTGTGTCGTTTATGATCTTTCTTACGGCGTTTGGATCTTCTCCGCTGTAAAGCGAATAAAGTTTTATGAACATCTCTTTTTTGTCTGGATCGATGTTTCTTGTATCAAGCATGACTTTGTATAGTTTTTGGCTTGAAGCAACACTGAAGCCGTCTTTTGTGATTATGCTTCCACGCAGTGCGGTATTTATCTCGCTTGATTGAAGTCTTGGAAGTTTTCTCTCTATCGTTGCTCTATAAAATATAACCGCGACAAAAAGAAGAATTCCTAATGTGATAAATAAAAAAAGTATAGTTATTTTTGACTTTTTGGAATTCATAAAAAATTAAATTTGTGTTCTTGAAATTTCTTTATATGCGCTGATTGCTTTGTTGCGAATTTCAAGCATTAATTTCATACTCATATCTGCTTTGCCTATCGCGATAGCTGCTTGGTGTAGGTCTTTTACTTCGCCTGTGGCAAGGTCTGCAACGGCTTTGTCGGCATTTACTTGAACTTCGTTTAGCTCTTTTAGCGAGTTGTTTAATATGTTTTCAAATTCATTTTGATTTGTTTGGCTTACTTTTTTATTGTTTTGAGCTAAAGATGCTTCGTTTATGCCGTTTATATTATTTATCATGATGATTGTCCTGAAATTAGTTGTATCGCGCTTTGTGCGATAGTTTTAGCGCTTTGAAAAGCAGCTACGTTTGCCTGATACGCCCTTGTGGCTTCCAAAAGATCACTCATCTCTATAACCGGATTGATATTAGGGAAAGCTACATATCCATTTACGTTTGCATCAGGATGGTTTGGATCGTATTTTAACATAAAGTCCTTATCGTCGCGAACAACTTTATCAACAACCACGCTCATAAGCGACGGATGTGCATTTTTGGGAGACGCTGGATCATCAAGAGGGTTTTCATACTCAAGCAAAGAGTCGTTATCTCTTATTTGTTCGTTTAAAATTTTATTAAAATCAATCGCTTTAAAAATAACTTCTTGTCTTCTATATGGTCCGCCTTCTGCGGTGCGTGTAGTTTGAGCATTTGCTATGTTTGAACTTATAACGTTCATTCTAAAGCGTTGCGCGCTAAGTCCATATCCGCTTATATCAAAATCATTTAAGTAAGACATCATTTATCCTTATAGTTTACCGCTAGACTCTATAACGTTTCTAAAGATCGATCCGTGGCGTCTATAGGCGTTATCAAGTGCGCTTAGCATAGTGGAGTTTTTGCTTAGCTCGGTTGTTTCTATATCAAGATCAACCGTATTTGCGTCATTTCTAGCCATATGACCGTCGCGCAAAAACACTTGTGCCCTATCGTTTCTTGGAAAATCCACCATAGGTATATGTGCGTCGTCGGTTTGAGCTAGATCTAGCTTGGTTGAGTTTGATCTGTTATAAATTTCATCCGCTTTTTGTCTAAGTGTTGTTTCGAAATTTATATCCCGTGCTTTATAAAAAGGAGTGTCAATGTTTGCTATATTGCCGGATATTAGTCTTTGACGCATCTCTCTTGCGCTCATAGCTTCGGCTACTAGGTCAGATGACTTTGAATGTTGAAGTACAAACATTTTGTTCCTTTCTAAATTTTTATTATTGCAAGCAAAATTTGTTCCAAAGTAGGCTATTTTGCGCTTTGAATTCTTTCGATGTCACTTTTCATTTTGTCTATTTTTATACCGCCAAGATAATATTTAACTCCAAAATTTCCACTATCTACATCTGTTAAAAGCTGATATGCACCATCTTTTGTTACTACCTTAAACGGCAAGCTTATCTCGCGTTTATAATCTATATCGCGAGTGATGTGCTCTACCAAACGCTCATTTATCTTTTGGTTGTTTGCGATAAAGTAGTATCCATTGTATTTTTCTATAAATTCTTTTTGGACATATTCGTCTGTTACGTTTTCAAAGTAAGTAAGTCCGATAAGTATAAAATTTTCAACATTTTTTAGTTGGTATTCCATTAAATTTGGAGCTTCTTTTTGACAAGGAGGACAAAATGTGCCAAATATATCAAACATTATGATCTTGTTTTCATCGCCTTTTATGTTAAATCCATTTTGCGTTCTTACAAGGGTTAGTTCTTTGCCGGAAACGCTTGTTAATTTTATCTCTTCGCCTTTTGCGTATTCTTTAAAATTTAAAACACTCGTCTCTTTTTCTTCGCTACTGCAACCTAAGAATAAAAACGTTGAGAGTAAAACAGTTAGAATTTTTTTCATTTTTTACCTTTAAATAGATTTTTTCATCGCGGCACGAGATTCAAGATCGGCTTCACGTTTTTTTAAAGTTTCACGTTTGTCGTGTAAATTTTTACCTTTTGCAAGTGCTACACGAACTTTAACGATATTTTTATCGTTTAGATAAAGCGAGAGCGCAACCATAGTTAGCCCATCTCTTGTTACGCTACCAAATAGTTTATCGATCTGTTTTTTGTGCATTAAAAGCTTTCTTGGAGCGCGTTCATCTGGCCTAAAGCTTGCGTGTGTTGTTTCTAAATGTCCGATGTGAGCGTTTAGCAAAAACATCTCGCCTTTTATGATACGTACGAAACTATCTTTTAAATTTACTCGTCCTGCGCGAAGCGATTTTACTTCACTGCCACGTAAAACTATACCGGCTTCAAATGTTTCTAAAATGCTAAAATCATGTAGCGCTTTTTTATTTTTTGCTAAGTCTTTTATCATTTGCTATCCTGTGATTTAAGCATAAAAAACGAGCTTCCACTTCCACTTAAAAATTGATCCTCATGCTCTTTAAGCTGCGGATAAAGTTCAAGACAAGGCGCATAAAGATCGTTTAGCTCGTAGTTTTTAAAATTTTGCAAAAGCTTTGATGAGCTCAAATTTAAAAAATCATTCGCCTGTTTCACATTGATATTTTGCATAAAATCACTTCTAAATTTTTTATAAACCTGAGGCGTGGAGCAAAATACATTAGGCGTTATAAGCCTAGTTTGAGGCACATCATCGTCAAATTCTTTAACTATCTCGCCAACCCCGCTAACATTTGCACTTTTGTATCCATAGATAAAAAACGGCACATCAGAGCCGATCTTTGCGCCGATTTGTGCTAGTTTGTTCATTGGGATTTTTAAATTTAACTGCTCGTTTGTCATGAGTAAGAATGTCGCCGCATTTGAACTTCCCCCACCAAGACCGGCGCCTGTTGGGATATTTTTATTAAGAACGATTTTATGGGCAGTAAAAAACTCATTGATCACATCTTTAAAGCCCGCATTTTCAAGCTCGGTTTTGGCCTTTAAAATAATGTTGTCTTTAATGTCAACATTGCTAGTAAGCTCAAATTTATCCGCTTTTTGAAATTCTATCTCATCAAAAATATCTTCAAATCTCGCAAATCTCGATAAAATTTCATGATAATTGCCGCGAGTACCGACGATCTTTAAGAAGATATTGATTTTTGCGTAGCTTTTCATTTCTCGATTTTCTTTGATAGTTCCGTTAAATTTTCATCGCTTGCATGTTTGCTTGCTTCTGTATTTTTGGCTTTGATCTCATTTGAAAGCTCGCTTCTTAGTATCATCATGTTTTTTGGGGCTTCTATGCCGATTTTAACACCACTTTTTGAGATGCTAACAACTGTTATTTTAATGTCGTTGCCAAGCAAAATTTCTTCATTTTCTTTTCTTGAAAGTATTAACATTTTTCAACCTTGTTTAAACAATAATTAACCATATCGTTTTGCACTTCGATAATGCTAAAAAATTTATCATAATTTAGTAAATATATCCCATTTTCTTTAAATTTTAGCTTGCCTACATTAAGCTCTTTGCCGTCAAACAGGTCGCTTATGTCGCCTAGATATTCGTTGTCTTTTATGTCTAAAATTTCAGTTGGATTTAGAAATTTTTCGTTTTCAAATTTAAATTTACCTTCGCTAATCCGTCTAAGCGCAGTTAATGTTGCATCAAAGCCTAGTTTTTTTGCAAAAAGCTCCGCGTAAGAGCGCACATATCCACCTTCGCTAAGTGAAATTCTAAATGTCAAAAACGGATGCATGTAGTGTAAAATTTCACAGCTAAAAACCTGCATCGTCTGTTTTTTTAGCTCGAATTCTATACCTTTTTTTGCAAGATTATACGCGCGCTCGCCGTTTATGTTTTTAGCGCTATATTTTGGGGGGATAAATTCAACCTCTTCTAATAAATCTTGACGCACTATCTCAAGCGAGCTTGGCGCAAAAGGTAAAATTTTTTGCACCTGCGTTATGTTTTGATTATCCAGACTTTTGCTACTTGCCCCTATCCACATTGTTGCTTCATATACTTTTGGAGACTTATTTAAAAACCTGAACAAACGCGTATACGAGCCAAATGCAACGATTAAAGCGCCACTTGCAAATGGATCAAGCGTGCCGGAGTAGCCAGCCTTTTTAACCTTGTATTTTCGTTTTAAGCGGCTAAGAAATTGATTCGAGCTTAGTCCGGTTGGTTTATCGGCGACAAATATTGCGTTCATACGGCATGCTCAACAAAGCTTGACATGATCTCTTTGACATTGCCGGCAAAATTTATCGTAAGCTTAAGCTCTTTCTTGACTTTGCTAACTTCTGTTACGCGACCGATACCAAAAATTTTATGTTTGACAAGATCACCTTTTTTGTATTCGTTGCTTTGTTCTATAACAAGAGAGCCTTGTACAAGCCCACTTTCGCTTAGAAATCTACTTTTGTTAAGTCTTGTTCGCTGACCTTTGTAAAAGCGTGAATTTGCAAAGCTTAGCGTTAAATTTCTTTTGGCTCTAGTTATGGCTACGTATGCCAAGCGGCGCTCTTCTTCTATGTCGCTACCATCTCCGATGAGCGGGAAAAATCCCTCCTCAAATCCTATAACAAAAAGGTGTTCAAACTCAAGACCTTTACTAGCATGCACGCTCATTATCGAGATAGCTTCGCTGCTTATATTATCCTGCTCGCTAGTTATGGTTAGTTCGTTTAAAAACTCATCAAGATCAAAGCTTGGATTTTGCTTGATTTGATCCTTTAACATCGCGTAAAATTCGTCGATATTTGCTGCACGTTCACTTCCGTCAGGCAAGCTTTCGTAGTATTTTTTAATACCAAATTTTGTTTCTATATTATCAATAAGTTCATAAAGTGACTCAAAGCCTTGTAGTTCTTTTAAGTTTTGAGTAAATTCCATTAGCGCGGATTTGATTTTTTTGCTAAAAACTTCGTCTTTTTCATCTATGGCAAGAATTGCTTCAAAGAGTGAAATTTTATTGTCAAATGCGATTTTCTCGAGTTTTTCAAGACTTATCTTACCAAGTCCTCGTTTCGGACGGTTGATGATACGTTTTATCGAAAAGTCATCATTTTGATTGATCACAAGCCTTAAATAACTTATGATATCTTTGATCTCGGCACGTTCGTAAAATTTAATACCTCCGACCATTTTATATGGAATTTTTTCTTTATTTAAGCCATCTTCAAGTGAGCGAGAAAGGGCGTTTATACGGTAAAGTATGGCTATGTCTTTTGCCGCAACTCCGCTTAGAAGTAGCTCTTTTATCTGTTTTGCTATCTTGTTTGACTCTATGTTTTCATCAAAGCTTTCCATGAGTTTTATCTCTTCACCGTCCCCGCTGACGCTGATTAAATTTTTACCAAGCCTGTTGCGGTTGTGGTCGATAAGCTCGTTTGCGGCTTTTAATATCGGCGTAGTTGAGCGATAGTTTTGCTCTAGTCTTATGATCTTTACATCTTTAAACTGGTCTTTGAAATTTAGGATATTTTCGACCTTTGCACCGCGCCAGCCGTATATGCTTTGATCATCATCGCCGACGACGCAGATATTTTCATGTGTTGCGCAAAGCTTTCTTAGAAGTTTGTATTGCAAGTCGTTTGTATCTTGATACTCATCGACCATTATGTATTTATATCTGTTTGAAATTTCACGAGCTAAGTCCTCGTTTTCGTCTAAAATTTTATATGTCAGCATGAGTAGATCGTCAAAGTCAACCAAGTTATTTGTTTTTAAATACTCTTCGTAGCGTTCGTAGATAACGGCCACCTTTTGATAAAAGCCGTCTTTCCCGTTTTCATTGTTTAAAAAATTTGCGTTTTTATAAACATCTTCTACACTGAAAAGAGAGTTTTTGTAGTTTGAAATTTCATTTGCGAGGATAGAGGTTGCGATCTGGCTTTCAAAACTTTTTATGATACGCTTTTTGTCATCGGTGTCGATGATGATAAAGTTGTTTTTGCGTCCAAGTTTTGAGATGTAGAATTTTAAAAACAAAAGACCGAATTTGTGAAATGTGCAAAGTAGGGGAGTGAAATTTGTATTTACATCGCTAAGCATAGCAAGTGCGCGACTTCGCATTTCGTTTGCAGCTTTGTTTGTAAAAGTAAGTGTTAGTGTGTTGGCCGGATCTATGCCAACTTCGCCTATTAGATAGGCTAGGCGAGTTGTGATGGTTTTTGTTTTACCGCTACCAGCACCAGCAAGGATAAGCATGGCTCCATCAATATGTCTTGCAGCCTCTTGTTGTGAATCGTTTAATTGGTTTAATAAATTTTGCATATTTTACTTTATAAATTAAATTTAAACATAGATTTTATCTAAAAATTGTTGAAAGCTTGATTATAGATAAAAGTAGTTGTTTTTGTAGATTTTGAACTTGAAAATTTTTAATAAAATTTATACTTTTACTTAAGGGCTAAACTGACATAAATTAAAATTAGCATCGGCTCATGGATAAAGTTTACTGTTTTATTTGTTGTAAAAATTTATTTTGACCCGAATAAATCCCTATTGTTTGGATTAGACATAAAGATCGACATAGACTTTTTGGTCTGATCTTGCCTTGCTTTATGTATGGAAAAATTTATCAAAACAGGACTGTTTTCTACTAAAATTTGCACTATCGCTCCAAGTGGCAAAGTCACTAAAGAAGCGAAATTTTGTGTGCCAAATCCAGCTTCAAAACTAAGCTCTTCCTGTGATAAAACAGCACTTTCAAACGTGTATCCGCCAAGGCTAAACATGATAACCGGCATGTTAAAATTTATACTCACTTCAGGTGGAAGCGGTGGATTAAAATTTACAAGAGGGAGATTTGCCATAATGGAGAAATTTACGTTGTTTTGCAGTAGAAAGTCTATACACTCGTAAACGTGCATTTTCATCAAAAGAGAGAATTCTTCGTTATCTAAAAGGCTTTCTAACATGTTAATTTACCTCCTTAAATTCTTTCAAAAGCTCTTTAATCTCTTTTAGACCTATTTGCCAAAAATCATCACTGTCTATATCAAAACCAAACATTAAAACAAGCTCTTTTGGACTTTTTGAGCCACCAAAGCTTAAAAACTTAGTATAAATTTCAACGAAATTTTCACACTTGCCACTCTTGTAAAGTCCAAATAAAGCAAGAACTAAAAGTTGTGCATAAGAGTAGGCATAGCAGTAAAATGGAGTGTGGATAAAATGTGGGATGTAGCTCCACCAAATTTTATAATAATCATTTAAAATAACGCTATCTCCAAACATTTTCGCACTCTCTTCAAGCCAAATTTTATTTAACTCGTCACTACTTATCTCGCCTTTGTGCGCATGAATGCGTCTTTCAAATGTAGTAAAATTTATCTGGCGATAAAGTGTTGCAAAGATATCTTCAAGCTTGCTTGCGATAAGTGCTTGACGTTCTTTTGGTGCAAGTGTATTTTTAACATAGTCAAAAACCAACATCTCGCAAAATACCGAAGCAGTTTCTGCTGTAGTAAGCGGAGTGTCGGAATTTAAATAGCCTACGCTATAACTTAGCTTTTGATGTATGGCATGCCCAAGCTCATGAGCTAAAGTAAATAAGTCGCGCCTTTGGTCTGTGTGGTTAAGCAAAACGTATGGATGGGCGTCACTTGAGCCAGAGTGCGAAAATGCCCCTCCTCTTTTGCCGTCGCTTGGATAAGCATCTATCCAGCCGTCCTTAAACGCCATTTTGGCGATCTTGCCAAATTCTGGACTAAATTTATTAAAAGCCTTTAAAACTATCTCCTTGCTTGTTTTAAAGCTATAAATTTCGTCGCCACTTTTTAACGGCGCGTATCTATCGTAGTCATAAAGCTTTTTAAAACCTAGAATTTCACGTTTTTTTCGGTAGTATTCGTGCACGAGACCAAAGCTATCCTCACTTGCTTTAATAAGTGCATCTACGCTTTGTTTTGTGATCTGATTATCAAGATGGCGTGGCGCTTCTGGCTTATCAAAGCCTCGTAGCTCGCAAGATGTTGCAAGATCTGTTTTTATCATATTGTAGATATATGTCAAAAGATGTTGATGTCTACTAAGCTCTTTTGAGAGTGATTTTGCAGCCATTTTGCGCTCATCTCTATTTGCGCTGTGAAGTTTGCTTAAAATTTCCTCTTCGCTTAACAGTTTATCTTTAAATTTAAATTTCATTGCACTCATACTTTCGTCAAAAAGTCTTGCAAAGGCTTGTGCTCCTGTGTTTGAAGTGCGAAGCAGAACCTCTTCTTCTTTTAAGCTTAGTTGATGTGCTTTTTGTTTTTGTAAATTTGATAGATAGTAGGCGTATTTTGGTGATGAGTGTATAAATTTGTCTTGAATTTTTTCATCAAGCTCATTAAATTCTATCTCGAAAAATAGCAAATTTTGTTGCGCTTTTGTGCACTCTTCATCAAATTTAGCATAAAATGCACCTTGTTTTGTGTCTTTTGCAAAGACTAAAAAGGCATAAGTCATTATTTTTGAGATGTCAGAGAGTAGACTTTCGTAATTTTCTATGCTGTTTTTAAAATCTTGCTCGTTTAATAAAGCTAGCTTCTTTTCAAATTTAGCTTTAAATTTTTCGCAGTTAAGCTTAGTTTTTGATGTAAAATTTTCAAGTTCTTGTGTATTTTTAAAAAGTGGAGTTAGATCCCATTTGCTCATTTATTACCTTCAAATATTTTTTGAATATTTTACAGAAAAAATGAGATATAAGCAAGTTTTAAAGGTTAATGTAAATTTGGCGCCTTGTGACGCCAAATTTATTATTTGATAGTTTCTGAAGCAATCGCCGTAAATACAACGTCAGACGAGCTGTTTAATGCAGTTTCGACAGAGTCCTGGATAACGCCGATTATAAATCCTACCGCAACGACTTGCATAGCGATATCGTCTGAAATTCCAAATAGTGCACAAGCAAGAGGCACAAGTAGTAATGAACCACCGGCAACTCCGGAAGCTCCGCATGCTCCGATAGCTGATATAAAACTAAGTAAAAGTGCATCTGCAAAATCAACGGTAATATGATCAAGAGAATTTACTGCCGCAAGTGCTAAAACGCTTATAGTGACCGCCGCGCCAGCCATGTTGATGGTAGCACCAAGAGGTATAGAGATAGAGTAAAGCTCTTCCTTTAGACCGAGTTTTTTACAAAGAGCCATGTTTACAGGGATATTTGCTGCAGATGAACGAGTGAAAAACGCAGTTACGGCACTCTCTTTAATTGTTGTCATTATAAGAGGGTATGGATTTTTATTTGTTATTATAAATGCGATTAGAGGATTTACTCCAAAGGCCACAAACAGCATAGAACCAACTAAAACTAAGATAAGTTTTAGGTATCCAGCAAGAGCGTCAAACCCTGTCTCATGAATGCTAATCGCAACAAGACCAAAAATACCAAACGGAGCAAGACGGATTACAAATTTAACGATCTTTGTGATACCTTCGCTAACATCTTTAAATACATTTTTAGTCTCTTTTGAGCAACTTCTAAGCGCAATACCGGCACCTACAGCCCAGGCGATTATGCCTATATAGTTACCGGTGCTTATTGCAACTACGGGGTTTTGTACGATTTTAAATATAAGGTCTTTTAATACATCTATAACGTTTTGAGGGGCGCTTAGCTGTGCCGTTTCAACACCTTTTAAGACAAGTTCAACAGGGAACATAAAGCTTGCACAAACTGCTACAACGGCTGCTAAAAATGTAGCTAAAAGATATAAAAATACGATCTTGCCCATGCCTTTTGTTTCGCCAAACTCTTTTGTTATTATCGATGTTGCAACTAGAACAAAAACAAGTATCGGAGCTACGGCCTTAAGTGCGCCGACGAAAAGGTTGCCAAGTATAGAAATAGTGTTTAAAATACTATTTGCAAAATTAGCAGACTCGCCACCTGCGCCAAGTTGTGAGTGTCCCCAAAAACCTACGATAGCACCAAGAATAATGCCTATTAAAATTTGAACGATCAAGTTGCCGTCGGCATAGCGTCTGGCAAGTTTTGAAAAAGCGCTCATTTCACCACCTTTAAATTTAAGATAAAACTTAAGTATATCCAAAAAAGGCTGAAAGAAATAAAATTTAATATTTGATTAATATAAATTTTAAGATGAAATGCTACAATTACGCCTAATTATTTAAGGATAAAGGAAATTTTTATGTATCTTTTTACGTCTGAAGTCGTAAGTCCGGGACATCCTGACAAATGCGCCGATATAATTGCTGATAGTATCGTTGATAAAATTTTAACAGAAGATCCAAACGGTCGCGTTGCAAGCGAGGTTTTTGTGGCAGGTAAAAATATCGTTATCGGAGGAGAAATAAACTCAAAAGTAAGCCTTTCATATCGCGACTATGAGCGCATCGTAAAGGATGCTTTGGCTCATATCGGATATAACGGTAAGTCAAATTTTACAAAAGAGCAATGTTTGCATCCTGATGATATTGAGGTTAAGGTTTATTTAAACCAACAAAGTCCTGACATCAACCAAGGAGTTGATCAAGAAAGCGGAGAGATAGGCGCCGGCGATCAAGGTATTATGTTTGGTTTTGCAAGTTGTGAGGCGAAAGAATACATGCCTGCAGCTATAACTTATGCTCGTATGCTGTGCAATAAAGTCTATAAATTTGCAAAAGCAAATCCTGATAAATTAGGGGTTGATATAAAAACACAAGTTACTATTGATTATGGCACAAAGGATAATTTTGAAAATTGCAAGCCTCAAAGTATCCATACTATAGTCGTTTCAGCACCTTGTATAGAAGAAATGGGCATAAAAGAGCTTAGAAATTTAGTTCAAGAACTTATCGATGATACCGGACTTCCAAAAGAGCTATATAATAAAGAAAAAACTATCATCTACATAAACCCAACCGGTAGATATGTAAATCACAGCTCGCTTCACGATAGTGGTTTAACAGGACGTAAGCTTATCGTAGATAGTTTTGGCGGATATGCCCCGATAGGCGGTGGTGCGCAAAGTTCAAAAGACTACACTAAGGTTGATAGAAGCGGTCTTTATGCGGCTAGATATATAGCTAAAAATATCGTTGCGGCAGGACTTGCTAAAAAGTGCATAGTTCAAATTAGCTATGCTATAGGTGTTGCAAAACCAACTTCTGTTAGTGTTGATACGATGGGAACGCAAGTGGAGGGCATAAATGATGATATGCTTTCAAATTTTGTTATGCAAAATTTCCCTCTAACTCCAAAATGGATAACCAATAAATTTGGACTTGATAAGCCCGGCAAAGATACATTTTTATATGCAAAAGTTGCTGCAAAAGGTCAAGTTGGCGATGCAAAATATCCATGGGAAAAACTTGACAGCGTTAATCTATTTAAAGGCTTGATAGCTTAATAAATTTTTATGAGAGCCTAATTAAACAGGCTCTTTTTTGGTGTAATTATCTCGCTTGGACTTCCATTTACACTATGATATATAGTTTTATTGTATTTTGTAGCGTAATATTTTAATAAATTTCTTTGCAAAATAGGCTCTGTTGAAGGAAAATATCTGGCTTTAAACCAGCCGTTGTTGGTAATGGCAAACATAACATAAAATTCTCCCTCATAAAGCTCGTCACGAGTCGCTTCATAACATATCGCATTACGTATCTTAACTCCGTCTATCTCGTAATCACTTAACGTTTTTGCTGTTTGAAAATCCTGCGCACCGTCAAAAAACATCTTGTTTATTATCTCTTTTATGAAATTTGGAAGCGGAATTTCCTCTCCAAAAGGCACTAAGATTAGCTTGTCAAAGCGTTTCATTTCGCCTTTATCAAAGAAAAAGGCGGAGTTATAAATTTGCTTGTTCTCATAAGCTAAACCGCCTGCAATGATTGCGATTTGTTTTGATTTTTCTTTTAGTTCTGTTTGTAAATTTGATTCATGTGTTATAAATGTAGGAAAGGCACTTTCTGGCATTAATATAGCTCGTTTGCCATTGTTGATAGCATCATCTATCACGGCCAAATTTTCATTTATAAAATTATTTTTTAGCTCTTTATCCCATCTTTGTCTTTGTAAAATATCTGAATTTGTTAGCTGCAGTTCAAATGGCAAAATCTTGACATCTTTGCTATCAAACTGCAAGGCGCAAACAAGACAGATAAAAACCGCTATAAATTTATAAATTTTAGAAAAATATGCTAAAGATATCGCAGCCAAAAACATAAAAGCAAGACCTCTTGCGCTTGGGTCAAATGCGCCCAATACAAGTGTTGCTTCAAGATTAAACCAATTAAATCCAAACGGATGAATATAGCTAAAAATAAAAAGTACCACGGCCCTTAATGCGATAAAACTTGGAAAGCTTGCCGCCCAAAAAATAAACCCGTAAATAGTAGCGATAGATAAAATCACAATTGGGATTAACCAACCTAAGTCGTAATAAATAAAGCTAAAACTTATCCAGTAAAACCACAAAATTCCACTAAAAAACCCAGCCGCAAAAAACCCAGCTCTAGTTGAAGTGATCACGGTATATATCCCTGCAAGTGTTAGAAATGGCGACATAAGATCAAATAATGAGTTGTTAAAAGGTGCTAAAAAAATAAAGTTTGCCAGTAAAAATGCGCCGACAAAGGCTTTTATTATAATTTTAGTGCTAAAATATCTGCTTAAAAAATTTAAAACTAAGGAAACCCATGCAAAACGGAGATTTTTTTGCTTCATTACTACCTCTAATCGTGCTTTTTGCGATTTTTTACTTTTTGGTTATAAGACCACAACAAAAACAGCAAAAGCAACATGCTCAGATGATAAAAGCTTTGGAAAAAGGCGATAAAATCATCACTAGCGGCGGACTTATTTGTGAAGTGGTTAAACCGGAAGACGATTTTATCAAAGTAAAGCTTAACGATGACGTAATCGTTCGTCTTTCACGCGAGTTTGTGGCTAAAAAGATCGAAGCCTAAAACATGCGTAGTACAAAGGTAACTTATAGGCTGATTATTCTTATAATCGCCTTGGTGTTTGGTATCGTTTTTTCGATGCCTTCTTTTTTGCAAACTCAAGGCGGATCTAAAATTTCACTAGGTCTTGACTTGCAAGGCGGTTTACACATGCTTCTTGGTGTTGAAACACACGAGGCTATAAATTCCAAGATAAAATCTATCGCAGGAAGCATAAACTACTATGCAAAAAAAGAAGATGTTTTAATCGATAAATTTAAAATCAGACAAGATAGCGTAGAATTTACCCTACTTGATAGCGATGAAGCACCTAAAATAGATGCTGCGCTAAAAGAGATAGTAGGCTTAGAAATTCAAAAAGATGGCTTGAAATACACAATAATGCTAACCCAAGAGGAGCGTGCTGCTACGGTAGAATACGCTATCGCTCAAGCTGTTGAGACGATACGCAACAGACTAGACCAATTTGGTTTGGCAGAACCTACCGTTGCAAGACAGGGTGAGGATAAAATTTTAGTCGAACTTCCCGGTATCAAAACTCAAGAAGATGAGCAACGTGCTCGCGATCTTATCGCAAAAGCAGCGCATTTGCAGCTTATGGCGGTAGACGATAAACGTCAAGATCAAGCAAACACTATGAGTGCGGCACAAGCTGAAAGTTACGGCGATATTATATATCCAGACGCTAAAAACGAACAGTTTAAATACGTGGTTAAAAACATCCCTGTTCTTGATGGCTCCATGCTAACAGATGCAAAAGTTGCTTTCTCTCAACAAAACAATCAACCTATAATAAATTTCTCTCTTAATTCCGAAGGAGCTAGAATTTTTGGTGATTTTACCGGAGCAAATGTTGGAAAACGTCTAGCTATAGTGCTTGACGGTAAGGTTTATTCAGCCCCAGTGATCAATGAAAGGATAGGTGGCGGAAGCGGTCAGATAAGTGGCGGCTTTAGCGTAGAAGAGGCCCATGACGTGGCTATCGCGCTTAGAAGCGGCGCTTTGCTTGCTCCCGTTAAAGTACTTGAAAAACGTAGTGTAGGACCATCTTTGGGAGCTGAAAGTATACAAAAAAGCATGACAGCACTTGCAGGAGCCGCTATGTTTATAGTTGTTTTTATGATGATTTACTACGGAATGTCGGGCGTGTTTGCAAATATCGCTTTGGTGGCAAATATCATAATCCTAGTTGCCGTAATGGCGCTTTTTGGAGCAACTCTAACACTGCCTGGTATGGCCGGTATCGTTCTTACTATCGGTATGGCTGTTGATGCTAATGTTATCATAAATGAGCGTATAAGAGAGTTCTTAAGAGAGGGAGCAAACCTTAAAACAAGCGTGAAAAAGGGCTATGAAAATGCTATGAGCGCTATTGTGGACGCAAATATCACGACACTAATTACAGTTATAGCCTTATACGCATACGGCACGGGACCGGTTAAAGGCTTTGCGGTAACAATGAGTATCGGTATCTTGATATCTATGCTTACTGCGATACTTGGAACACACGGATTTTTTGATCTATTTATAGATAAGATAGAACGAAGTGGTAACACAAGGCTGTGGTTTGGCTACAGAAGAGATAAATAAATTTAAGGGTTAATAATGCAAATTTTTACAAAGGCTAGAGTCTATGACTTTATGAAGCTTAAAATTACTTCAGTCATCATCTCTGCTATACTATTTTTCGGCTCTATTTTCTTGCTTGCAACCAAGGGACTAAACTACGGCATAGACTTTTCAGGAGGCACGCTTATACAGTTAAGATATGATGAAAAAGCACCTCTTGATAAGATAAGAGATGCGTTTAGTGCAAACGAAATGTTAAAAAATGCTTCTGTAACGGAATTTGGTAGCGATCGCGAAGTGGTTGTTCGTTTTTCGGGTTCAAGTTCAGATATAGGCACTGATATCGGCGCTGTAGCAAAAGAGCTTTTGAAAGATACAGGCAACGTTGAGATAAGACGTGTTGATATAGTTGGACCAAAGGTTGGTGGAGAGCTTAGAGAAAAGGCACTTATGGCAATACTTATCTCATTTGGAGCGGTGCTTATATATATAGCACTTCGCTTTGAGTGGAGATTTGCACTTGCTGCTGTTATATCTGAAATTCACGACGTTGTTATCACGCTTGGTGCTATTTCTCTTTTTGCTATAGATGTAAATTTAGATACTTTAGCTGCCGTGCTAACGGTGCTTGGATACTCATTAAATGATACTATTATTATATTTGACCGTATAAGAGAGAGTATAACTACAAGCAAGCGAAACGATATAAACGGTATCATAAATGAGTCTGTTTCGGCTACACTATCAAGGACGATATTAACGTCAGGTTCGACATTTATAGTTGTATTTATACTATATATGTTTGGCGGAGATATGATAAATGGTTTTTCATTTATACTTATGGTTGGTGTTTTGATAGGAACATTTAGCTCGGTTTATACAGCATCTCCGTTTCTTGTATGGCTTAAATTTAGCGTGGATGAGTATAGGGCTAAGCTTGGAGAAAAAGCGAAGCTTAAAAAAGAGAGAGAGCGTGAGCGCGCTATGTATGAAAAGGGTGTAGTATAAGGAGTTAATATGAACTGGGGAAAGGTTGTATATATATTTTTCGCTCTTATGAGCTTAACTACTGCAGCTGAGTTTTTGTATGATAAAAATGAAATAGCGCTTTTTATCGCAGCTAGTATAAATCTTGTTTCAACACTACTTAAAATCGGTGTTAAAAACATATTTTCTGCGGAGCTTTTTGCTAGTTCGCTTGTTGCGGACTTGCACCTTATACCGGCATTTGTGGTGCTTCAGGTTAATGCCAATATGACACTTTGCTACTCGCTTGTTATAGGAGCAGTTATCGCAAACGTCTTTTCATTAGCACTTGTTTTGATCGAGTCTGCAAAAACTCAAGAAGAATTTTAGGAGATATTAAATGGCTGAAAATTTAAAATACAATGCTTTGGATGTAGAGAAAAAATGGCAAGAAATTTGGGCTAAAAATGGGGAATTTGAACCAAAAGACGACTATAGCCTGCCTAAAAAATATATCCTAAGCATGTTTCCGTATCCTAGCGGTCGTATACATATGGGTCACGTTAGAAACTACTCCATAGGCGATGCTCTTGCTAGATATTACCGCACGCAAGGCTTTAACGTGCTTCATCCGATAGGCTTTGATAGCTTTGGTATGCCGGCTGAAAATGCAGCTATAAAAAATAAAATTCATCCTAGAATTTGGACTTATGAAAATATAGATTATATGACTAAAGAGCTTCGTACTTTAGGACTGTCTTTTTCTAAAAGACGTGAGCTTGCGACTTCGGATCCTATCTATACAAAATGGGAGCAAAGCTTTTTTATAAAGATGTTTAAAGAGGGATTGGTTTATCGTAAGAGCGCCATAGTAAACTGGTGTGAGCACGATCAAACCGTTCTGGCTAATGAACAGGTAGAAGAGGGATGTTGCTGGAGATGTGGCAATGAGGTTGTCCAAAGAGAGTTTCCTGGGTATTATTTTAAGATAACGCAGTATGCAGATGAGTTATTAAACGACCTTAAAACGCTTGAGGGCAAGTGGCCAAGTCAAGTTTTAACCATGCAGGAAAATTGGATAGGTAAAAGCTTTGGTCTTGAATTTAAATTTTATCTTGATGATGATTCAAAGAAAATTTTAGGCGATAAATTTGATGGTTTTGAGGTATTTACAACTCGTCCTGATACGATTTACGGTGTTACATATACGGCTTTAGCTCCAGAGCATGCTATTGTTAAAGCGCTTTTAGACGGCAACACTCTTGATGAAGATAAAAAGTCAAAAATAAAATCAATCCTTAACCAAAGCCCAAGAGAGCGCCAAGCTATCGAGAAAGACGGTGTATTCTTGGGAATTTATGTAACCCATCCGCTTACTAATGAAAAAATTCCTGTATGGGTTGCAAATTTCATCCTAGCCGACTATGGTAGCGGTGCTATCATGTCTGTTCCTGCACACGATCAGCGTGACTTTGACTTTGCAAGTGCATTTGATTTACCGATAGTTTCTGTTATTAAGACAGAGGAAAATAATGGCGAGATAATGCGTCCAAAAGCCACCGGCGACTACGGTGTTTCTATAAATTCTCCACTTATAAACGGACTTAGTAGCGAAGAAGCCAAAATGGCTATGATAGAAAAATTTGAAGAGCTAAAGCTTGGAAAAAGAGTGGTAAATTTTAAACTTAGGGATTGGGGAATTTCTCGCCAAAGATACTGGGGTGCTCCGATACCGATAGTGCATTGTCCAAAATGTGGCGTTGTGGCTGAAGATGAGAAAAATTTACCGGTTGCTCTACCTGATGATGTTGAGATAACAGGAGAGGGAAATCCACTCGATAAACATCCGACATGGAAACATACGAAGTGTCCAAAATGCGGTTGTGATGCCATAAGAGAGACGGATACTATGGATACTTTTGTGCAAAGTAGTTGGTATTTTGCTAGATACGCTAGTGATGAGCGCACATGGAACGACACAGCACTTGATAAAAAAGGCGTTGATTATTGGATGAATGTCGATCAATACATCGGCGGTATCGAGCATGCCATACTTCACCTGCTTTATGCGAGATTTTTCCAAAAAGTTCTTCGCGATCTTGGCTATATGAGAGATGACGAGCCATTTAAAAATTTGCTTACTCAAGGAATGGTCTTAAAAGACGGCAAAAAAATGAGTAAGAGCAAAGGCAATGTTGTAGATCCCGATGATATCATAAACAAATATGGAGCCGATACGGCAAGGCTATTTATATTATTTGCCGCTCCTCCTCAAAAAGAGCTTGAATGGAACGACAGTGCAGTAGAGGGCGCTTATAGGTTTTTAAACCGTCTTTGGGATAGGGCTCAAAGCATCAAGCCGTGCGATAAAATTCCAGCCATAGAGCATGCAGGTCTAAACAAAGAGGAAAAATACGCACGTCTAAAGGTCTATGAGGCACTTGCTAAATCCCGTGATGTATTTACTCAAAGCTTTACGTTTAACACCTTGATAGCTGCTTGCATGGAGGCATTGAACGCCATAAACGCTCAAGATAACGATGAGGTAAGCGCAGAGGGATTTTTCATCATCTTAAATTTACTTGAGCCTATCGTACCACACATCGCATGTGAGCTTAGCGATAAGCTTTTTGGTAGAAAGAATTTTGGCGAGATAGAAATTTTAGACGAGGTTTTTGTAAAAGACACGATAAAGTTAGCCGTTACGATAAATGGTAAAAAAAGAGCCGAATTTGAGATGAGTGCTAATTCTAGTGAGAGTGAAGTATTAAAAGAAGCAAAAGAACAAACGGCAAAATGGCTTGAAGGCAAAGAGATTATAAAAGAAATTTATGTCAAAGGCAAACTTGTAAATTTGGTTATCAAAGGATAAAATTTGAAGTTTTTTATTAGTGTTTTTATGGCTTTGATGCTTGCTGGATGTGGGTATAAACCTGTGTCTAAAATTACCAAAGAAATGACCGGCGAGAGTGTTTATGTTGATGTTGTCATTAGCAAAACCGAGCCAAAAAATAGCGTTTGGGTAAAAGACGCTGTAAAAGAGGGCGTCGTTTCACGTCTTAACAAAACACTAAGTGATGACCAAAATGCCGATATGTCAATAATTATATCAGTAGGCTCTTTATCGTATCAGGCCGCTGTTTATGATCAATACGGATACATTACTTCATATAGGGCTATTTTAAATTTAAATTTTAAAACAAGGCTTAAGGATGGAAGTGTTGTAAATATTACCACAAGCGGAGAGCATGACTTTAGTATCGCAAGGCGTTTGCAAAATACCAGATATGCAGATAGTGTCATAAGTGATACCGAAAGATATGAAGCGATAAAAGAGGCTTCAAAAGAAGCATTTGATGAGTACATAGCAAATTTAGCACTAAAAGGATATCAAAATGGCAGCCGTAACCGTTAGCCAAATAGTAAAAGAGGCGTTAACAGAGATCAAAAACCGCCATTTAATGCTAACGCCTGAAAATTACACCGACGTATTTAATGAAATTTCAAAAAAATACGGCTTTAGTACTGAAGAAAGTAGAAAAATAGAAAAATACATCTCAAGGCTCGGAGGAGAGTATAAAAATCAAGCACTATCGCTTAACATAAAAACAGTAGATGAGTTTGTGGCGTTTATGACGGCAAGACTAGGTAGGAGCACGAGTGCTACTAAGTCTAATGAAAATAATGTAAAGACAAACCAGTCATTAAATGCTTTTGCTAGAAGAATTCTTCAGGCTATTTCTATCCTGCATAATAAAGATGCAAAAGCTTTGGCAGAGCAGGGTATGCAACTTTTAGCCAAGAAGTATGATCCGCAAACACTAGATACGATGAGAGAAAGGTGGTTTGACTTTGTTAGCTCATACAATGACGAATACCTAGACTTTTTAAAATACTATGGAGTTAAAAGCTTTGATGATTTACAGGAGATGAGTAAGGAACTTGAAAATTTCCTAACTGTTAAAAATGAAAATTCCGGTATCGCGGCCATAACGGAACTTTTTATAAAGATGCTAGAGCCTTCGATAACGACCGAGCTTGGCGATAAGCTTGATGAGTTGACAGGCATTATAAAGAAAAATCCACTAGGACTTAGTGAGCAAGATCTACAAGACAAGATAAGCTCTTTTGTTGATCTTAGGAGAGAAAAAGATAGAGCAGAGATAAAAGAAAAGGTAGGCTTGTTAAATGTCGTGCTTGGAACTATCGGGGATAAAATTTCAGACATAGCCGCAAGTTCTAAAACCAGCTCTTTAAAGATGCAAGACATTCAAAACAATCTAAAAGATGTCACTTTAAACAGAACGGGCATCGAGCAGATAAGAACGATACTTTTAAACGTTGCTAACGCTTTAGAGATAGAAAGTCGAGAATTTGGCAATGAGATGAACAAAAAACAACAAACCATCTCGGAGCTAAAAGAGCGTGTAAGCTCGCTTGAAAAAGAACTTGAAGCGGCAAAATTAGAAAGCAAAGAGGACTTTTTAACCAAAGTCGCCACAAAACGCGCACTAATGAGCGAACTTCAAAAGATAGAGGACGCTTATAAGAGATACGGTATCGACTACTCGCTTTGCTTTGTTGATATTGATTTCTTTAAAAAGATCAACGACGGATATGGGCATGATGCCGGAGATGTTATACTTTCAGCCGTTGCGCAACTTCTTAAAAAACATGTTAGAAAAATAGACTTTATCGGTAGATACGGTGGAGAGGAATTTATCGTCTTACTTCCAAATACAAATTTAAACGATGCTGTAAAATTTGCCGACAAGGTAAGAAGCGTGATAGAGGGTTTTAAATTTATATATAAAGACGATCGTATCAAGGTTACTATAAGTGCAGGAGTCGCAACAAGAAGTGCTAACATAAATGAAACCTTAACTCTTGAGAGTGCCGACAAGATGCTTTATAGCTCAAAACAAAACGGTCGCAACCAAGTAATGCCAAAGATTATAGAGTAAAATTTGCAAAATTTAAAAAGTTTACTAAACGGCAAACCACTTTTTTATAAAGAGATGGATTATGAACGTATGCCGTGTGCATGGAAGAAGATATGTTCGGACATAAAGCCATTTAAGATCGTGCATGTCATAGGAACAAACGGGAAAGGTAGCACGGGTAGGTTTTTGGCTCAAATTTTGCATTTAAATGGAAAGAGTGTGGGGCACTATACAAGTCCGCATATTTTTGAGTTTAATGAGAGATTTTGGCTAAACGGCAAAGTTGCAAGTGATGAAATTTTACAAAAAGCTCACGAGAGACTGCTTGAAATTTTACCTCAGGAATTTGTCTTTAAGACAAGCTATTTTGAGTATGCTACTCTACTTGCTGCGGTGCTTTTTGAAGAGTGTGAGTATTTTATCTGTGAAGCAGGTATAGGCGGAGAGTTTGATGCGACAAACGTCTTTAATAAAAGGCTTAGCCTGTTTACTCCTATCGGTTTTGATCATGTTGGGGTTTTGGGCTCAAGCATAGAAGAGATAGCAAGGACTAAATTTAATGCCATAAGCAAGAGTGGCGAAGCGATAATGAACGACACAATGCAGCCTATATGTGCCAAAATAGCCAACGATATAGCAGCAGAAAAAGATGCTAAGCTTAGTTATGCAAATGAAATTTTAGACAAAAACGACTATGAAAATTTAAAAGCCTATGAAAAGAAATTTGCGTTACCTGAGTTTTTGTATTCGAATTTAAATTTAGCCGCAGCAGCTGCCAAAAAAATACTAGGCAAGCTTGATATTTCAAATTTAAAAGCACTCGATCTTAGCGGAAGATGTGAACAAATCGCACCAAATGTATTTATAGACGTCGGACATAATGAACTTGGCGCACAAGCCATAGCAAGAAAATTTAAGGATGAGAAATTAGTTCTTATCTATAACTCGTTTTTTGATAAAGACTACCGTGCGGTTTTAAAGGCACTAAAACCTATCATAAAACGTGTTGAGGTTTTTGAGTATCCAAGTGACGGTAGAGAGCTTGCAACAAACGAAATAAAGCATACTTTAGACGAGCTTGGCTTTGAGCGGAAAGAATTTGGCGGTGTAAAATTTGATCAAGGCGAGAAGTATTTGGCATTTGGTTCGTTTTATTTGGTAGAGGCATTTTTAAGAGAGTTTTATGCAAGCAAAGGTTTATGAGTATCTTTCAAAAAATAGTTGCGAAATTTTAATTTGCGAAGATGATAAAGAGGCGAATTTATGTGCCGATGCGGCGGAATTTGCAGGATACAAGTCGTTTAAGCTTCCTGATTTTCGTGCTCGCTTCGGAGATGATCTTCGTAGTTTTAGTCAAGAGCTTTTTGAAATTTCTACCATTCTTAGCAAGTATTATAAATTTGATGGCAAAAAGATTATTATAAGTCCAGTATGCACGCTTTTAAACCAGCTTCCTGCAAAAAAACACTTGCAAAGCAAAAGTATAAATTTTGCCGATAAGGTAAATTTAAACGAGCTTGAGGATGAGCTTATGCGTCTTGGATACGAGGCAGTAGATATCGTCGAGAGTGTCGGTGAGTTTAGTGTCAGAGGCGATATTATTGATATTTTTGCGATAGGCTCGGATGAACCGGTTAGAATTTTACTTTTTGACGATGAGGTTGAGAGTATAAGAAATTACTCTCCGTCAACGCAAATCAGCCATAAAATAGAGCTTGAGAGCGTTGAGATAACTCCTTTTATTGCAAATTTAAGCAAAGATGAATTTGAAAACGTAAATGAGAAGATCGGCTCTTTAAATACGGATGCTTTGCTTGGTGATATAAATTCACTTGGGTTTTGGGTGATAGATGACTTTGTCGATTATCTAACAAATTTTAGCTGCAAGCTTGTAAAAGAGATAAATTTTGATGATTTTGAGCGTGATTTAAAGACGCTTAAAAGCATTGAAATTTTGCCAGAAGCAAAGGTTTATAAAGATCTATCCGTAACGCCAAACAAGGACTTTTTTGAACTAAATCAAAATAAAAAGATCACCGTTTTAGCAAGAAACGAAGGGCTTTTTAATACATACGACTTAAAAGAATTTAAAAATTTAGAATTTATAAACTCACCGCTTGTTATAAATTTAACCTCAAGCGAACATATCGTAATTTCGCTAAATAAATTTGAGAAAAAATCACGCGTAAAACGTGCAAGTTTAGTCGTTGATGAGCTAAAGATAAATGACTACGTCGTGCACGAGGACTACGGTATCGGTAAATTTTTAGGACTTGAGAAAGTTACCGTTTTGGGTGCGACAAAAGAGTTTGTTGTTATTGCTTACCAAAATGACGATAAACTACTTTTGCCGGTAGAGCACTTAAATATGATCGATCGATATATAGCACAAAGTGGTTCGGCGGCAGTGCTTGATAGGCTTGGCAAGGCAAGTTTTGCAAAAATAAAAGAAAAAGTTAGAGAAAAACTCTTTGTTATCGCTTCAAAAATCATAGCAATGGCAGCACAACGTGAGCTAGTAAACGGTGAAGTGATAGATAAAAACGATCTTGAGTATCTAAAATTTAGCCAAAAGGCAAATTTTGAATACACAAAAGACCAAACAAGAGCTGTTGAGGAAATTTTAAGCGATCTGAAAAGCGGTCGCGTGATGGACCGTTTGCTAAGCGGCGATGTTGGTTTTGGCAAAACAGAAGTTGCTATGAATGCAATATTTGCTTGTGTTAAGTCTGGCTTTCAGTCGTTATTTTTTGTTCCCACGACGCTACTTAGTTCGCAGCACTATAAAAGCTTAAAAGAACGTTTTGATGGATTTGATATTAAAATTTTTAGGCTTGATAGATTTACAAGCGCCAAAGAAAAGGCTGTTATAACAAAGGCGCTTAATGACGGCGAACCTTGCGTTTGTGTAGGAACCCATGCCTTACTTAGCGTAAAAGCTTCTAAAATGGGTCTTATCGTTGTTGATGAAGAGCATAAATTTGGCGTAAAGCAAAAAGAAAAACTAAAAGAAATTTCAGCCACTTCGCACATCTTAAGCATGAGTGCGACGCCGATCCCAAGAAGTTTAAACATGGCTTTAAGTCAGATCAAGTCCTACTCTGTTTTACAAACTCCGCCTAGCTCAAGACTTGATGTTAGAACAAACGTTAGAGAGTGGGACGAAAAGGTTATAAAAGAGGCTATCATGCGAGAATTAAGGCGTGGCGGACAGGTCTTTTATATACATAATCACATTGCTGACATGGAGCAAACCAAAAAGAATTTGCTTAAAATTTTACCGAAATTACGAATTCTCGTCCTTCACTCAAAGATAAGCGTCCAGGTCACGGAAGATGAGATGATTAAATTTGAAGATGGTGAATACGACTTGCTTCTTTGCACAAGTATAGTAGAAAGCGGGATTCATTTGCCAAACGCAAATACAATAATCGTCGAAAATGCAAATAAATTCGGCATGGCAGACTTACATCAGCTTAGAGGTCGTGTTGGTAGAGGCGATAAACAGGCTTACTGTTATTTTTTAGTTGAAGACAAGCAAGCACTTTCAAAAGATGCACTAAAAAGGCTTGTAGCGCTTGAAAGTAACTCATTTTTAGGCTCCGGAAGCGTTCTTGCGTATCACGATCTTGAGATTAGAGGTGGTGGAAATATCATGGGCGAGGCGCAAAGCGGCCATATTGAAGCGATAGGGTATTCGCTCTATTTAAAAATGCTTGAAGATGAGATAAATTTACTTCTAAACAAACAAAGCGTGAAGTTAAATAAAATCGACTTAAAACTTAGCATAAACGCCTTTTTAAACCAAGATTTTATCAGAGAGGATCGTTTGCGTCTTGAAATTTATAGAAGACTTAGCAAATGTGATGAGGTGAATGCTGTTCATGAGATAGCAAGTGAGCTTGAAGATAGATTTGGCAAGATAGATGTTTATACGGCTCAATTTTTACAGCTTATAATCATAAAAATTTTAGCATTAAAATGCGGTTTTAAATCGATCTCAAATGCTGATCAAAATATTGTTTTAACAAAAGAAAATGATGAAAAAGTAAGACTTAAGTCAAGAAGCAAAGACGACGACGATATAGTTGAGGAAATTTTAAGCTATTTAAGAAAGGAAATGAGGTTAAATGATTAATTGGGAAAATGTCCTAGCAGCGGTTTTTAGAGAACGCAAAAACGAGCTTGTAGCGGTTAGCGATATTGATTTTGTAGATATAAATTCACTCCTTGGCATAGAAACACAAAAAGAACAACTGCTTGAAAATACTCAAAAATTTATAGACTCAAAAGAGGCAAATCACGTCTTGCTTTGGGGCGAGCGTGGATGCGGTAAGAGTAGTTTAGTAAAGGCTGTCTTTACTAAATTTTATACAAAAGGGCTTAGGGTTATTGAGATAGGCTGTGATGACCTGCGATTTTTGCCTGAAATCATAGATGAGATTAGAAAAAGCGAGTTTAAATTTATCATCTTTTGCGATGATATGAGCTTTGAAGATGGTAGTAAAGAGTATAAATTTTTAAAGCCGATCATGGAAGGTTCTATACAAAAACCACCTAAAAACGTCCTGATATACGCTACTTCAAACCGAAGACATCTTTTAAGCGAGTATAAAAGCGATAATGTTTCAACTCTTGTTAGTCAAGACGAAATTCACTACTCGGATGCAACTCAGGAGAAAATTTCTCTTTCTGATAGATTTGGTCTTTGGATAAGTTTTTATCAAGGTAGCTTTAACGACTACCTAAAGATAGTTGATTTTTATTTTAAGGATTATACCGGAGATAAAGAGAAGCTTCACGAGCTTGCTAAAAACTATGCAACTTTGCGTGCAAGTCGTAGCGGACGCACAGCAAAGCAGTTTTATATAGCTTTTAAGGATAGCTTTAAATGACATCTACTCAGCTTTTTTTGACGCTTTTAAATTCCAAAACAAGAGATGATTTTAACGAGTTAAGATGGCCACAGGAGGGCACTTTTGAAGTTGTTATCGGTGCGATACTCGTTCAAAATACCGCATGGAAAAATGTAGAAAAAGCTCTTTTAAATTTAAAAACCGCAAACAAGCTAAGCCTTGATGCGGTGTTGTCATTATCTGTGCAAGAACTTGCTATGCTTATAAAGCCTAGCGGATTTTACAACACAAAGGCAAAGAGGCTAAACGGACTTTGCACTGCAATAAAGAGTGAATTTGAAAATTTTGAAAATTTTAAAGAGAGTGTTGATAGGGAGTGGCTACTTGGCGTAAAAGGCGTTGGCGCCGAGACGTGCGATGCGATACTAGCTTATGCTTGTAATAGACCATATATGGTAGTTGATGCGTATGCTCTTAGAATTTTAACTCATTTAGGATATGAATTTGAAAGCTATGATGAGGCTTCCGAGTGGTTGAGCGCGCTTGAATACGATAAAATTTATAAAATTTTAGGCGATAAATACGACGAAGTTGAAATTTTAAAGCTATACCATGGACTCATACTTGAGTTTTGCAAGGAAAATTTCAAAGGCAAAAATTTGAGCGAAAGCGGAGAATTGGTACTAAAAAATACAAAAATTTGATAAAGTTACTTTAAATTTACATTTCATGGAGTAAAATACTCCTATTACTTTTAAAGGAGACCTAAATGATATATGAAAATATCACACAAACTATCGGCAAAACCCCGGTAGTTAAACTAAAATCAGGCGAAAATGAAGCTGAAATTTATGCTAAGCTTGAATTTTTTAATCCAGGAAGTTCTATTAAAGACAGAATCGCTTTTAACATGATACAAAAAATGCTACAAAACGGTAAGCTAAAAGACGGCGATACTATAGTTGAGCCTACAAGCGGCAATACCGGAATAGGCGTAGCCATGGTAGGAAGCGCACTTGGATTTAAGGTCGTCCTTTGTATGCCTGAAAGTATGAGTATAGAGCGTCGCAAGATAGTAGCGGCGTATGGAGCAAAGCTAGAGCTAACCGAAGCAGCAAAAGGTATGAAGGGTGCTATAGCGCGTGCTACCGAGCTAGCTGCCCAGCCAAATCATGTGATGTTAAGTCAATTTGAAAACGAATTTAACCCAGAGGCTCACGAGCTAAATACTGGCGTTGAGATCATAGCCGACTTTGACTCGCTTGATGCTTTTGTTGCGGGAGTTGGCACCGGTGGAACTATAAGCGGTGTTGCTAAAAAACTAAAAGAAAAAGGCTATAACACCAAAATAGTAGCCGTAGAGCCTGAGGCTTCACCTGTATTAAGCGGCGGAAATCCTTCACCTCATAAAATTCAAGGCATTGGTGCTGGATTTGTTCCTGATACGATGAATCTTGATATTGTTGATGAAATTCAAAAAATCAGCAACGAAGATGCTATGCTTGGCGCAAGAGAAGTTGCTAAAAGCGAGGGTATACTTTTTGGTATTAGCGGTGGTGCTGCTTATGTTGCCGCAAGACGCGTGGCTAAGGCGCTTGGAAAAGGTAAAAAGGTTCTTTTTATAGCTCCGGATAATGGCGAAAGATACCTAAGCACTGAACTTTACGGTGTGTGATATGAATTTTTGGGCTGAGATAAAAGAGCTAGTAGGGGTCGTAAAAGAGAAAGACCCCTCTGTTAAAAAGTGCTGTTTTGTAGCAATACTTATAAACACTCCCGGCATTCATGCTATAGCGATACATAAATTCGCGCACTTTTTATATAAAAAAGAGCGCTTTTTCTTAGCTAGATTTATTTCACAAATTTCAAGATTTATAACCGGTATCGAGATACATCCTGGTGCTACGATAGGTCGTAGATTTTTTATAGACCATGGTATGGGTGTTGTTATAGGAGAGACTGCGCAGATTGGAGATGATGTGATGATGTATCATCAAGTTACACTTGGCGGCACGGGAAAAGAGTGTGGCAAGCGCCATCCAACGGTTGGCAATGGAGTAACCATAGCTGCAGGTGCAAAAATACTTGGAGCGATAACTATAGGAGATGGTGCAAAGATCGGTGCAAATTCGGTTGTTTTAAAAAATGTTCCTAGAAACGCTACGGTTGTTGGGATCCCGGCTCGCGTGGTTAGAGTAAATGGCAATAAATACGAGCCGGAGTTTATGATTTAGGTTTATATAGAATTTTTATACTTTAAAACTTCAGAATAAATTTCATCTTTTAATCTTAGTTTTTCTTTTTTTAGTATTTCAAGCTCTTTTGCACCCAAAGAGCCTCTATCTATCTGCACATCTAGTTCTTTATGCTTCTGACAAAGTGAAGCAAAACGTGCGTTTTTTGTTTTTAACTCGTTGATAAGATCCGTGTGCTCATGTAACATAAGGTCTCCTTTGTTAAAAATTTACAAATTCTAACAAAAGAGAGTAAATGTTTGACTATGAACGATAATCAGCGTTTATACTAACATATGTATGACCCAAGTCACATCCGTATGCGCTAAAATTTGCTTCTCCCACACCAAGATCGCAGCTTATTTTGTAGTTTGGTTTTTGCATTATCGCGTGAGCATCGGCTTCGCGAGCCTTGTCAAGTTCTTTGTGATTTTTATCATAAAGCAACACATCGTCGTAAAAGATTACAAGCTTGTCTTCATCACACTCTACATTACTAGCGCCGATAGTTGAGGCTATGCGTCCCCAGTTTGGATCTTCTCCAAATATCGCCGTCTTTACTAGAAGCGAATTTGAAAGAGCTTTTGCTGCGCGCTGAGCCTCTTCTAAATTTTTTGCGCCTTTTACTTCAAATTCTACTACTTTTGTTGAACCTTCGCCGTCTTTAATTAGCATAAGAGAAAGCTCTTTTGTAAGTAGATTTAAAACTTCTTTGAAAGCATTTTTATTATAAGAGTTTGATTTGCGTGAGCTTAAAAGCATGACGGTGTCATTTGTTGAGGTATCGCCATCCACGCTTACACAGTTAAAGCTTTGTTTTACTGCACCATCTAAAAGTTCATCCATATCTTCTTTTGGTATGTTTGCGTCGGTTAAGATAAAGCAAAGCATGGTTGCAAATGCCGGATTTATCATACCTGCACCCTTGCATATCGCAGCTATTTTAAATTTAGAACCGTCCTTAAGCTCTACTTCATAAGCAAGCTCTTTTTTAAAGCTATCTGTTGTCATTATCGCGCTTACGGTTGCGTTGCTGTCGCGAGAATTTAGCTCAAATTTATCAAACGATGCTGAGATTTTATCGATATTTAGCCTATATCCTATGACGCCGGTTGAGCTCATGATCGGATTTACAAGGTTTAAATTTAATGTCTCTTTTAGTCTTGTAAAAAGAGTATCTATATCATTAACTCCAGCTTCTCCGGTCATTGCATTTGCGTTTTTAGAATTTAGCAAGATGAAATTTGTTTTAAAATTTTTAGGGTATTTTAAAAAATGCCTTATAGGAGCGGCTCTAAATTTATTACTTGTAAAATTTGCACTAACATCTACGACTTCGTCGCTTCTTATGAAGCCTAGATCGTTTGCATCTTTTTTAAAACCTGACTTTACTCCTCCAAAATAAAATCCATCAACATTCTCAAGCCCGTTTTGTAGAGCAGTTATTTTAAACATATTTAAATTCCTCTGGTTTGTGTTTGCTTTTTATCACGCGTTTTGTAAGACGTATACCGTCAACCGTTCCGATAACTAGAAGTTTTGTCCCAGTGCCTATGAGAGTATCGCCGTTTGGCATCGGTATGAATTTGTTATTCATGTCGCGGATACCTACCACGTCGGCGTTTGTGATATTACGCAGATGCGTCTCTTTTAACCTTTTAAATCTAACCCACGAGTAGTCAGGCACTAAAATTTCCTCTATATCGATCGGTGAGTCTTTTTTGTATAAAAACTGCTCTAACATGTTTTCCATATCAGGACGTACACTCATGGCGCTTAGTCTTTGTGCTACTAGACGAGATGGGCTAACAACGCTATTTGCTCCTAGTTTTTTAAGGCGTTCGGTATCATCTTCGTTGTCAGAGTTGGTCATTACGAAAAATGGTCTTTTTCTACCGATCTCTTTTTCATAAAGTCTAACCGAAGCGATTAGTGCGATATTATCAGCGATGTTTGGGCTTAGAGTTATTAGTCCCTTTGCGCTTGAGAGGTGAGTTTTTAAAAATGCTGTTTGGGTATGTGGCTGAGCTTTGATAAAGTAGGGGTATTTATGTTCTTCTGCAAGTTCGGCTAGATCATCCCTATTATCCACTACTACAAAAGGTATATGGTTTTCTCTAAATTGTGCACTAAGCTCTATGGTGTATATGTTATGATAGCAGATTATAAAGTGATTTTTTAGTCTCGCGATCTTATAAAGCATGTTTCTTTCCTTTAAAATACCGATTAATAGACCTTTTTTTAAAACCTCCACCAAGATACCGATAGAAAACGTAAAAACAACAAAACCAAGCAATATAAAGGTGATGGTAAAAAGTCGTCCTTTTGTCGATATAGGTGCGACTTCGGTAAAACCGACCGTGGTAAATGTCATACCTGCTTGATATATGCCGTCTATTAATGAAAAGTTATCGATAAATACATATCCGAGCGAACCTACCGTCATCATTAAAACGACGCAGATAAGCGGAAGTCTGAAGGGCTTTAGTTGTTCGTATAGTTCGGTGTTGAGGTTTATTTCCGGCTTTGTTGAGCTAGACCAGTTGAGGAATTTTTTAAGTCTTGTTATAAAAGACATAAATTCCTCTCATTTTACATACTAGTTTGATTGCTTTTTCATTGTTCTAAGAGTTGAAGCAGCAACTTTGATTTTTCTAGTGGTGCCATCTTCTAAAGTAACGTGAATCGTTCTTAGGTTTGGCATAAATCTTCTTTTAGTCTTATTGTTGGCGTGGCTTACGTTGTTTCCAATCATAGGACCTTTACCTGTTATGGCACATCTTCTTGACATTTTTTTTCCTTATAAACAAAAATTTCTGCTGATTGTATCTAAAATAAACAAAAGGAATGCTTAAAGATACAAGATACTTTTCGTATTGATTTTTAAAAAAATAATAGATAAAATACGAATTAATTAAAAAAATTAAATTATTTTGGAACACAAATGCTTTTAAAAGAGCAAATTGATAAAAAAATAGAGCAAATTCTTTTACTTTCTAAAAATTTACAAGAGTGTAAAGGACTTCTTTTAAATTCTCAAATAGCTGAAGCCATTAAAATCATATCAGAAGATAAAACATTTAAAACATACTTTTTTACGCTTTTGCGCAAGGTTGATTTTGGCACAAAGGTAGACATAAATAGCAAAGATATTGTTGTTATCTCGCATTTGCTGGGACCTGATATTTTTAAGCTTATTGTGTATTCGTATTTTATATTTTTTAAAATTCCTAAAAATTGGAAAATTTTTAACACAAATGCTATAAAAATAGTCGAACTAAATGCTAAAATTTTATCTGATTGGAACAGACTTATAAGCTATTTAGAACAAAAAAATGATCGAAATTTACACCTTAGCGCATACGCTCTTTTGAGTATTGTGGTTTGTGAGATTATATTTTCTGATCTATCTCATAATTTTGAATACGTAGTAAGAAATTCAGATGTTAGTTATGATAGAATTTTAAAAAATTTATATGGCACAAGCTTATTTGACTTGGTTTGCAAAACGGCTGGTTTTGAGCTTGAAAACTTAAATGAAGAGGATAAAAAGCTTAGCGATTATTTAAGAATTTTGCTTATTTATGAGTTTTGCAGGCCTGAATTTTCAGATATGGGTTTTGATATGATCTTAAATTTAGATATTGATGTGACAGGCGAGATGTTGGTTAATTTTAAAAAGGCATTGGCTCATGAAAATAACCTTTAACTCATCATTTGCAGTTATTCGTGCGTTTGGGTTTTTAGAGCTTCATACCCCGCATTATTTACTTGATGATGAGAGCGTAAAACTGGTTAGAGCCAGAGGTGTTTCACATCTTTTACTCTCTTTTAAGGATGTCGTGTTTTTTGCTCCGGCATGGCTTAACCAAGCCATAGTTAGACTAAAAGAGCTTTCAAAAGAGCTAAAAGTCGAAGTTGGAATTTGTGATTACAGTATTGCACTGCACGATATAATGATGAAAACTTCATTTAGCAAGTCTATAAATTTTTCACTTTTTGAAACCGAAGATATAGCAAGGATTTTCCTTGATAGGACGCTTGTGGATACAAAAGGTTCTGTTTTGCTTTTTGTAGAGTCACAGGAGCATAGAGAGGACTTGCAAAAAAGACTTCAAGAGCGCAACTATAAGGTTCAAATTTCTAAAAACAGAACCTTGTTTTCTAATCAAAAAAAGAGATACAAATACGCAATTACCGCAAGAACACACTTAGTCGAAAAGCCGTCGCTTTTGCAAACTTTTATCAAGGATAACTCTGTTATTTATAAAACCAACGGTATTATCGACTCGTCTTTTATAGAGATTTTTAATATGGATTATCATAAAAATATGTTAAAAGTCGGGTTTAAGCTATTTATATTTTGGATAAATACGACGATAAACGTCCATGGGGCAAATTTTTTGATCCGACTTGCCCAATACAGCGCAAAATATGGCGCAATACTTATAATATGCGGAGTAAATGAAAAAAATTTATCTCCAAATTTAGTCGAAGGGCTAAAGCAAACAAATGTGCTTTTATATAAAAATTTACAAGAATTTCTTGATGATAACGGCACGGTTTATGTACCAAAAGATGCTTTTAGCTATCAGCCAAGGCATATTTCAAAGGGTATAGTTGAAATTTTGCCTTTTATCATAGAGTGTGCGACAAATTCCGTTTCTGCACTTTTGGGGAATGAAATTTTATCAGTTCGTATGAAGGTGTCAGCTTGTGACCTTCGTGTAAATAACGACCTTTTAACCGCGTGTATAGTTTTTTACGGTGATTTTGATATGAGGCTTGTTGTTGCTTTAAAAAGAGAAAAGCTAGAGCAAATGAGTAAAATTTTTGTCGGAGTAAATGACAAATTTGACCCGATTTTAAGCGGTTATGAGAAACTTTTAAGTATAATAGCGAATAAAATTTTAGCCTTTTTTATCTCAAAAGATATGAATGTCGGTGTTAGTATGTCTAAATTTTTCATAGACGATAGGTTTTATGATGATGTTAGCAACGGCGCACTTATCGAGCTTGGCATTAAAGAAGATGATAATTTAGGCGTGTTATTTATAAGTAAATAGGGAAAAATGATAATGTATGTAGCTCCTAGTATTTTATCAGCTAACTTTGGAAGGCTTGATGAGGAGATAAAAGCTATCTGTGAAGCCGGTGCGGATCTTATCCATCTTGATGTTATGGATGGGCATTTTGTACCAAATTTAACCATCGGACCGCTTGTTGTAAATGCCGTGGCAAAGGTGGCCACAAAACCTCTTGATATACATTTAATGGTTGAGAATAACCCGTTTTTTGTTGATCTTTTCTTGCCCTTAAAGCCTAAATTTTTAACATTTCACATAGAAGAGGAAAAGCATCCTTTAAGACTGATAGACCATATCCGTAAAAATGGCGTAAGTCCAGGTATCGTCTTAAACCCGCATACTCCGGTAAATTCGATCGAACATATAGTTAGCGAAGTGGATATGGTGCTTTTAATGAGCGTAAATCCTGGTTTTGGCGGGCAAAGCTTTATGCCTGTTGTTTATGAAAAAATTCGTGCACTAAGAGAGCTAATAGAAAAGAAAAATGCAAAATGTATGATCGAGGTTGACGGCGGAGTAAATGGCTTAAATGCGCCAGATCTTGATGAGGCAGGAGCGGATATCTTGGTCGCGGGCAATTATGTATTTTCATCAAATTCATACGCGGAGGCGATCCGCGCGATAAAGCTTGAGTTTTGAAGCCAAGAAAACAACGTCTTGATAATCTCTTAAATTTACTATGCACCCATAACATGGGCTACTACGAGTTCATATCCAAATTTTCAGATATAGAAGAGTTAAGTGGATTTATGGATGTTAGAGATATTGATATGTGGTGTGCTTTGGGGCTTGATATCATAAAGACAGAACAAAATGAGATTGAGCTTTTAACGCGCTTTAGGGACATAAGCGAGCAAGAAATTTGTGTGGTAGATATAGAGACAAGCGGTGGTATAAATACCGGGCAAATAATAGAAATAGGTGCGGTAAAGATAAAAAATTCAGTCGAAATAGGGCGTTTTGAAAGCTTTGTTTCAGCGCCGTTTGTTCCTGAAAACATAACAGAGCTAACAGGTATAAGCACAGATGATTTGGTGGGTGCTCCAAGCCTTAGCTATGTTTTGGAGAAATTTAAATTATTTTTAGGAACATCACTTTTTGTTGCTCATAATGTAAATTTTGATTATGGATTTATCTCGCAAAGCTTGGATCAAATAGGGCTAGGAATGCTTCTAAATCGCAAACTTTGCACCATAGATCTAGCTCGCAGGACGATAGCCTCTGAAAAATACGGTCTTGGCTCGTTAAAAGAGTTACTTGGCATCAACAACCTTCATCATCGTGCCTTAAATGACGCGATAGCTGCAGCTGAAATTTTAAAAATTTCACTCTCTAGACTTCCATTTAGCGTTCAAACAACAGAAGATTTGATTAAATTTAGCAAAACCGCTCCAAGCATGAAGCTAAAACCCGAACCTGTTTTGGTTTAGGGTATTAAATTTAATAAAGGCAAAAAAAGTCCCACAAACTGCGGGACTTAACTCTCTTTTAGTAGTTTTGTTGCGATAAGATCGGCTTTTGCCTTATCCGTGTCTTTCTTTAGGGATTTGTAAATTTTATTTACATAAGCTTCTAAAACATCATGGCTATTTATTGACTTTTCGTTATCTTTTACCGTTAGTTGTTTGTATTCGCCGTCTTGTTGCAGCTCAAATGCTAGTTCGTTATCGCTTAGTTGAAGTTCTAAAAGTTCAAGCATTCGCTCTTGAAGTCTAGGCTCGTAAATAGGCGTCATAAGCTCCAGTCGACGCTCTAAATTTCTAGGCATCCAGTCGGCGCTTGAGATATAAATTTTAGGCTCAGCGTGTTTAAAGTATAGAATTCTCGCGTGCTCTAGATACTTGCCGATGATTGAACGCACACGGATATTTTCGCTTTTACCTGCTACATTTGGCCTAAGTCCACATACGCCTCTTACGATAAGATCGATCTTTACTCCTGCATTTGAGGCTTTGCTTAGCTCGTTTATGACATCGGTGTCTATAAGAGCATTCATTTTGGCGATGATCCTACCCTCTTTGCCTTTGCTTGCTTCAAATTTTATTTTTTCTATGATGCGCTCTTTTATCTGAAATGGCGACATTGAGAGGGTTTGAAGGCGGCGATTTTTATTATAGCCAGAAAGGATATGGAAAAATATCGTCGAGTCGTTGGCAAATTCATTTCTTGAAGTAAATAGACTAATATCGGTGTAAATTTTTGCAGAACTACCGTTGTAGTTGCCTGTTCCAAAATGCATGTAAAATTTAAGTTTATCTCCAACTTGTCTGATGACCTGACTAACTTTAGCATGGACTTTAAATCCTGTTATACCGTATATAACATGTGCGCCGGCGTTTTCTAACTCTTTTGCCCAGTGTAGGTTATTTTCCTCGTCAAAACGCGCCTTTAGCTCAACCATTACCGTTACTTGTTTGCCATCACTTGCAGCGTCTATTAGACTTTGGATTATAGGCGAGTTTTTATCGACCCTATAAAGCGTCATGCGTATTGAAATAACCTTTGGATCTTTGCTCGCCTCTTTTACAAACTGCACAACCGGATCAAAGCTCTCATAAGGGTGCATTAACATAATGTCTTCTTTATCGATAGCTTCAAAGATATTAATATTTTCTCCAAATGGCGGGAGAGTTTTTGGCGTATAAAGAGGATTTGCAAGATGACTAAAATCCTTGTTTGAGGCGATTTGCCAAAGCGAGCTTAATGTTAGTGGTATCTTTGAATAATAAATATCTTTGTGGAAAATTTTCATGTGAGAATTTAAAAATTCAAGTATCTCTGGGTCTGCGTCATGAGCGATTTGCATGCGGACAAAAGCGCCTTTTCTGCGAAGCTTTAAGCCTTGTTCTAGTATCATCATAAAGTCATCGGCTTCTTCTTCTTCTATGACTATATCGGCGTTTCTGGTAACTCTAAACACGCATGAGCTAATGAGCTTATATCCTGGAAATATCTCTTCTGCGTGGCGTTTTACTATCGTTTCGATAGGCACGTAGACATTCTCGTTTGGCTGTATGAATCTTGGTAAAACACGAGAAATTCGTATCATGCCGTATTTTAAAATTTCAGGATGCTCTACGTCTGAAAGTTTCACGGCTAGCGCAAAACTAAGGTTATTTAAATGCGGAAAAGGGTGCGTCGCATCAACAGCGATAGGAACTATTACAGGTAAAATATTTGAGAAAAAGTATGTGTCGCATTTTTGTTTTAAACCCTCATCAAGCTCTTCGTAGTTTTTGATAAATAAATTCTCTTTCGCGAGAGAATTTTTAACATCGTTATAGTGCGCTTCTACGATTTTATGTTCGTTTTGCAGGTATTTTCGTATCTCTCTAAGCTGATCTAACGGGCTCATTTCGTCACTACCGCTAGTTACTACACCTGCGGCAAAAAGTTGTTTAAGACCAGCTATACGTATCATATAAAATTCGTCCAAATTTGTCGTATAAATGGCTAAAAATTTAAGCTTTTCAAGCAGAGGAATGTCTTTGTTGCATTGTGCTAAAACTCGCGAATTAAAACGAAGCCAGCTAAGTTCTCTGTTGATAAAAAGGCTTTGTTTTCTACTCATTATTATCCTTTGGTTTTTGTTTTATTGTATGATATTTGCCTTAATAAATATCTTTATTATGTTTAAATTTTGCAGGTTTTTAAAAAATTTGTTACAATACCGAAGAAGTTTCACAAATGGAGCTAAAAATGTCTGATTACATTTTGCTTGTAGGTATTTTTTTGGCGTTTGTTATTTTGTTTGCGATATTAAAAAAGATTTCTTTTTAAATTTAACGATTTTAAGATAAATGTTTA